>JBAVYC010000990.1:0-2028 GCA_049698595.1 Desulfobacterales bacterium
ACTGGGCGAAGGTATTACCGGTCGGGTTATAGAGACCGGCGAAGCTGTCTCCATACCGAAAATCAGTGAGGAGCCGCATTTTTTGGACCGCACCGGTTCTCGCAAGAAAAGAAAGGACGGCGACCAGTCCTTTATCTGTGTACCCGTTAAAAAAGGAAAACAGGTCATCGGCGCCCTGAGCGTCGACCGGCTTTTTGATGAATCTTATTCCTTAGAAAGCGGAGAGAAACTGCTTTCAGTCATCGCCACCATGATCGCAAGTCACGTCATCAAGCTTGAAACCATCCAGATGGACAAAGAACGGTTAAGAGAGGAAAACAGACGGCTGCAGACCGTCCTGAAAGATAAATACAGTATTAGCAACATTATCGGCAACAGCAACAAGATGCGCGAGGTCTTTCAAATGATCTCCCAGGTGTCGAAAAGCAACGCCACCGTGCTGATTCGTGGGGAAAGCGGCACCGGCAAGGAGTTGGTCGCCAATTCCCTTCACTACAACAGCTTGCGGGAAAAAAACCCGTTTATCAAAGTCAACTGTGCGGCCCTGCCGGCCACGCTCATTGAAAGCGAGCTCTTCGGACATGAAAAAGGTGCCTTCACCGGTGCGATCAAACAGAAGATCGGCAAATTTGAGCTGGCTCACAAAGGGACCATATTTTTGGATGAGATCGGATCCATCGGACTGGATATTCAGGCCAATCTGCTGCGCATCCTTCAGGAGAAAGAATTCGAAAGGGTCGGCGGACACCGGACAATTAAAACGGATGTACGCATTATTGCCGCCACCAATAAAAATCTGGAGCGTGCCGTGGAGGAAGAAACGTTCAGGGGCGATCTTTATTATCGTCTGAACGTCTTTCCCATTTACATGCCGCCGCTAAGGGCCCGTAAGACCGATATTTTATTGCTGGCCGATTATTTTTTGGAAAAATATGCCAAAGAAAATCACAAAGACATTAAGCGCTTTTCCACGCCGGCCATTGACATGCTCATGGCATACCACTGGCCGGGAAACGTGCGAGAACTGGAAAACTGCATCGAACGGGCGGTGCTGCTATGCGAGGAAGGTGTTATTCACAGCTATCATCTGCCACCGACCCTTCAAACCGGGAAAGAATCCGACACCGTGCCCTCCCTTTCCCTGGAAGATGCCGTCGCCAGCCTGGAGAAAGAAATGATCATCGATGCCCTCAAAAACACCGGCGGCAAGGTCGTCATGGCCACCCAGATTCTGCAGACTACGGTCAGAAAATTTGCTTACAAGGCACAAAAGTACGGCGTGGATTATCGTCAGTACCGCTGATTGGTTAGTATTTAGAGAGATAATTCTAAATTGACCAAATCACCAATTCGATCAATTCAGCGCTTCATCCTTCCAATACTTGGTGCCTTTAACGGTGGCCTGAAGCGCTAATCCACTTTCGGTTAACTGGTAAATCGTAATGTTGTCCACCAACACTTCCCCGCCAACGGCGGCACCTTTATCACTGGCCTTGGCGGCAGCATCTGCATGCCCACCAAATGCCCAACCACTCTCAATGAATCGGTTCATGGTTTCATGGTCATGGAAAATAAAAATGGCGCGGAAATCTTTTACACCCAGTCCCAGTCCGATGCCAATCTCACCCATTTTCATGTAGGTGTGTTTACCGGTTTTATTGTTCTTGACCACACCGTATCCACCGCCGAAGCTGGCGAATATAATATTGATATTTGCATCGCTGAAGACGGCATACCCCGGTGCCTTTTTGATTTGAGATTTCGACTGCGGCCGAACTTTATAAAGATCCGACAGCGTCTCTTTTTTCATGTCAAGTATGGCATGCCGCTTATCTTGGGTCGTGGTCCCTTTGGTGGTTGCACAACCCATTAAGAGAAGGGCATAAAGCAAAACGAATAATACTAATTTAAAAAGCTTCATTATTCTTCCTTTCCGATTAATTTACTCAACCGCTGTTTTAAGTACCAAACTCATTAGAAAAAACCGCCTTTTAGCCTCCTAAAAAATTAGCCCGTAATAAATAAGGA
>JBAVYC010000991.1:0-2405 GCA_049698595.1 Desulfobacterales bacterium
GATCGTCGGGACCTTGAATTGCCTCGAAAAGGTTTATCGCAGCCGGATCAAGGGCTTCATCGTCAACCGGTTCAGGGGGGATATCAGCCTTTTTGAAGACGGCATCCGCTGGATAGAAAAAAAGACCCACAAAAATGTATTCGGGGTGCTGCCCTGGTATAACCATATCCAGATCGATCCCGAGGATTCCGTGGTCATTGAAAATCCCCAAAAAGTGTTGACTGAAAATACGGGCATGCCGGCGGTTGCCGTCATCCGGTTACCGCATATTTCAAATTTCAGCGACTTTGACCCTTTGATTGCCCTGGACGGCCTGGATCTATTTTTCTTAGAAAAGGTGCAGGCCCTGACATCTTTCAAAGCGGTTATACTGCCGGGCTCTAAAAATACATGCTTTGACTTGCAGTGGGTTAAATCCTCCGGCTGGTTGGATAAGCTTACCGATTATGTCGCCAACGGTGGTCATGTCCTGGGCATATGCGGCGGTTACCAGATGATGGGCAATTTCGTACATGATCCCGACGGGCTGGAAGGAACGCCCGGTAAGACCCGGGGTTTGGACCTGTTGCCGGTTGAAACCGTATTAAAGGCCCCGAAGACAACGACCCTGACCCGGTTTTATGGTGATCAGGTCCAGGGCAGCGGTTATGAAATCCATATGGGCCAAACCAAACGACATGGCGGCGATCCATTGTTCAAGGTAGTTGAGCGAAACGGTGTCGCCTGTGAAGATACCGATGGATGTGTCTCTGCGGATAATAAAATTATGGGCACCTATATTCACGGCCTGTTTGAAAATCCGACGATAACCAGGCTGTGGTTAAATAATATTGGACTGGCCGATGTCGAAACCGCGGAACTTGAAGGTTTGGCCGCCAAGGACAAAGAATACGACCTGTTGGCTGAGTATTTTGAAACCCATATCGATGTCAAAGGTTTGGTTACAACCGTTCTGGGTTCAATGGAGCAATATCTTTGAAGAAAAAAATATTTGTGCTGGGCGGATGCCGCAGCGGCAAAAGCAGTTATGCCCTGGAAACGGCCCAAACGTTTTCCGGTACTAAAAAAGTTTTTATTGCGACCTGCGTTCCCCGTGATGATGAAATGAAACTCAGGGTCACCAGACACCAACAGGAACGCAGCCGGCAATGGCATACCGTGGAAGCGCCCCTTGACCTTGCGGAAGCGATTGTTGAAGCCGGCGGGAAGGCCAGCGTGCTTTTGGTCGACTGCCTGACCCTATGGATCAACAACCTGTTGATGGAAAACTATGATTCCGACCAAATACTGGATCAGGTTCATAGCTTAACCCGTGCGGTTTCATCAGCAACCTGCCCGGTCATACTGGTATCCAATGAAGTCGGAACCGGCATTGTACCGGAAAATAAACTGGCCCGGCTCTATCGGGATCTGGTCGGATCGACCAATCAAGCCGTTGCCGCATGTGCCGATCAGGTGGTTTGGACCGTGGCCGGGATTCCGGTGACCATTAAGGGATAGCGCCATGGAAGGATTCTTATGCCAACCGAGGCAAGCTCGATATAAGTTTCAGGTATAAATTGAGGTTTTAGAGTCTAAAAGAAAAATCTAATTCGATGTGGATTCATACTCCACAAGTGACGAACACCAATGCGACACTTCATCTCGGCCATACAATTTATCACCATCATCCCGGTGGGTCGGGCGGATACCTTTGAACCGCCCAAAATGATTCCGTATTTCCCAATTGTCGGTCTCTTCCTGGGTCTGTTGACGGCTTTATTTGATCAACTGACCACCGCCTTGTGGAGCAGACCGGTGGCGTCACTTTTAGATATCCTTTTTTTGGCCGTGCTGACCGGAGCCTTTCACCTGGATGGGCTGGGTGATGCGGCTGACGGACTTTTAGGGCAACGGTCCAAAGAAAAAGCGTTTACCATTATGAAGGACAGTCGCCTGGGAACCATGGGTCTGGTGGCGATTGTGTTCGGATTGGCCCTGAAGTGGGCCGGAATTGCCGGCTTAGATGCCAACCGTGGATTATTGCTGGTCCTCGTACCGGCTTATGCCCGCGCCGGTATGCTTTTCGGAATGCGTTTTCTCGAATACGGGCGGCCGGAAGGCGGCACGGGTGTGGATTTTTTCAAAACTAAGCTGGATTGGACCGCATTCTGGGGTCTAACAGCTCCGGTGGTGATGTCATTGATTCTGGGGTGGACTGGATTTTGGTTAAATTTGGGCTTTGTCGCTCTAACCGCCCTTTTAATTTGGTATTACAAACGACGGGTGGGATGCATCACCGGCGATATGCTCGGTGCGATGGCGGAAATTCTGGAAGCGGGCCTGTTTTTGCTGGTTTCCATCGGAGGGACCGGATGATGATGGAATGGCATGCCCCATGGTATATTTTGCCGGCGGCATTTACC
>JBAVYC010000992.1:0-2704 GCA_049698595.1 Desulfobacterales bacterium
CCTTACATCATGCCTTGCAACAGGGAAATTTGAAGTGCACCGATTTAAACGGTAATATCCGGTGGCAATGGGTAGATTTCTTGAATTAGGGATTGTGCTTTTTTATCAGTAACCTAACATCAACTGCTCGTGGGAGTGGCTTTCCAGCCACGAAAGGATGTCGCACTAAATTCGTCATCGGTTCATCGCGGCTGGAAAGCCGCTCCCACAGGGATAACACCAAGCCTTAAGCTAAAGACGTTGTATTGAAACCTGTTGCATGCATCGTCAGATGTTAGGTGCTTCTATTCCCCGAAGGGGTCATTTTCCCCGAGCGTAGTCTTGGAAAAAGCTTAGGTTCTTAATTGTACATCTTTTGCAATAGTCAATTCCAGTTTACGGCCTGGGAGGATAATGATCCAGAATTCTATGGACGGCAAACGCGATAACCCTGTCTTTTTCTTCTGAGGTCATATGATGAAATAAATCGGCCTTGGTTTCAGCCCACCATATTTCCGCATTGGTTTTCGCATCATAAAGCGCCAGCTTCAGCCTGCCAACCGTATAGACTTCATAATCCATCATTACGGTCATATCAACTGCTTTATAATCTCCCCCGTACATGACAAGAAATACGTCAGGTTCGCGCGCGGATATTTTTAAACCTTTGGCATCCAATCGTTCATCGACGACAGCTTGTATCCGAATCCGATTGAATTGATCGATCCGCAATGTTCCCGGCAAAGATACCCAATCATAGGTTTTAACACGAGTGAAGTCGACACTAACGTCATAGTCATAATTCACGCTATGCTCGACGGTTTTTTTGGGAGCGCAGCCGATGCTGAAAACCATAAGAGCTACAACAACACAGATGGTCAGAGATTTCATACCGAACCTTCCTAACCCGGACGAACATAGCCGGTCCTGGCGCAGCGGCCTCCGGCTCGTAGATCCTACGGCTCGGAGAGAGATCCGCTGGCGGGGTTGCAGCGAAGCGTAAGTCCTATTTTCTTGGGGAATGGACTTTTAAATACTTTGTATTATGCCTGCAAATAAAAGTGGATGTCAAATCCTATTTCAATGCGATCTGCTTTGAAAATTTCAACTCATGAAAGCCGGGAATCCGGAGTTCAAATCCGGGTTGGGCGATGGGTTGCGATGAGGTCTGCCAGGATCGCTTGCTGTCTTGCCCGCAGCAGTATGAGAATCACCCGGCGGAATTGGCCTGCCCGATGAAATAGGCTCCGCATCTCAGCGGGCAGGCATTTTTGTGATATTATGGGGCGCTTGACTATGGCTGATACCGTGCCGGCAGCACCGGTTTGTCCGTCCAGTCCCGGGGCCATTTCTGATCAGCCGCTTCACCCAGTTTTTCTTTTCTGGGTTTCAAACCCGGCCGGGCAAATTTCGGATGCCCCTCTTTTAAGGTTCGACCGTTGATGACAGCCTCGGAGCGCAGCCGGCGGCCGAGGGTCTTTTCCATCTGTCGCCCCAGCCATAGCACGCGATCCACATCCCAGCCATGCTCAATGCCCATCTCGTCGATCTGAACCAGGGTATCCTCCAAGGTAACCAGTCCTACGTAACGCGGATCGTCGTAGTAGTATTCGCCGGTTCCTTTAACCGGAGTATCATCCAGGAAATTGGCCGGTTGTCCACCCATCCCTCCCAGGGTGGCCTCAAAATGGGTAATACCGGCCTGCAAAGCGGCCAGAACGGAAGCCGAGGCCACGCGCTTGGTCTCATGAAAGTGGGCAATGTGAAGATCCGGATTGGGTATTTCATCCAGGATCATGGCATAGTAACGATACACTTCGGCGGCCGAGGCACTGCCGTCATGGTCGGCATGTTCGATATCATGAGCACCGATTTCCAGGAACCGTTTGGTAAATTCCACCGCATCTTTCAACTCCGTAGCACCGCCGATGGGGCTGCCCCAGATGGTGCTGACCGTGCCGCACATTTTCATACCGGCATCATTACATTTTTGGATACAACGCTCGGCCTCGGCCCAGTAATCAGGCAGGGTCGTACCGGAATTGGCGAAATGATGTTCTTCCTCGGTGGAAACCATCATCAGTAGCCGATCGGGACCAAGGCCTTTTTCTCTCAGCTCGATGGCCCGATTCACGGCACCCTCGCGGATGGTAATGGCGGTAAAGACGATATCATCATAATTAACACCTTTTTTTGCACAACGCTGTTTGAAACGATCGCTGCGCACATGGGCCAGTAGTTCTTCGGCGTCTCTGAACTGGGGCATTAGAAAAGGATTTCCCAGGTTGGTCACCTCGATGTTGCGGCAGCCGGCAAAGATCAGTTCTTCGAGATAAAACTTTTTAGCCTGTGTGGAAATAAATTTCTCTTCGTGCTGAAAACCATCCCGCACGGTAATGTCGCCAATGGTAACTTTTTTGGGCATTCGTGGAAAAATTTTCCAGTAATCGTATTCAGTCATGACTAAAATCAAACCTCCTTTTCTGGTATTTCTATAAAATCGTAAAAATTCATTTATGGTAGCAGTTTTCTCGATGAATAAATCCGAAGCACGAATGTCGAAAAACGAAACAATCTCTAAATTCCAAATTCAAAGGACCCAAACAAGTTTCGAATTTTGTCATTTTATTTTTGGATTTGTTTCGAATTTCGGGGTTCGAATTTCGGATTTGAGTCTTCAATTGCAACTCATAATATTTTTTGTATAAAACGCCGCTGCTAACTA
>JBAVYC010000993.1:0-17066 GCA_049698595.1 Desulfobacterales bacterium
CATTCCCCCTGATGCGCTTTTGTCCTTGCTTAAGGAAGTGAATGGAATAAATGTGGGGGGTTAATATATGGCAGAAAATGAAAAAAAACCTACCGGTGCCGGCAAAAGCAGTTTTGACCTGATTGATACGGAAAAATTTTTTCAGGAACTCGACCTCCAAAAAGGAATTTCATTTCTGGATGTGGCCAGTGGCAGAGGTGCCTACAGTCTGGCAATTTCAGACATTATCGGAACCGAGGGCCGTGTTTTTGCAGTTGATTTGTGGACTGAGGGAATCGACCTGCTTAAAACCGCGGCACAAGAAAGGGGAATTGAAAACATTACCGCCTTTGTCAGTGATGTCGGCCGGCAGATTCCTGTCGCAGATCAATCGATCGATGTCTGCCTGATGTCGACCGTCTTACATGACTTTGTAGAAGACGGCAGCGACCGGGGCGTGCTCAATGAAATTGTGAGGGTGGTCAAACCGGCGGGTCGCCTTGCGGTAATGGAATTTAAAAAAATTGACGGCCCAACGGGACCTCCCAAACATATCAGATTGAGCCCTGAAGAGGTCGCAGACATGCTCGACCCCTACGGGTTCAAAAAAGAACGTACGGTGGATGTCGGCCCCTATAATTATCTAATATTGTTAAAAAATATTGATAGTTCAGCGCTCCGATGAAATAAGTGCTACAGAGATTTCACCCCGATGAAATAAAGGCAACAAAGATTTCGTTGGGCAGGTTGGGCAGGTAGAGATCGCAGGGCCCGTGGTCTGTTGTTCGTAGTCCGTTGTGAATCCTCGGCTGCTGACAACGGACCACGGACAACTGATACTGAGTGAGACACCCTTATCGGGTATATTCTGGCAATCTATTTTAAGGACCACAAGGTTTCAGCAATCAAAAATCCAAATAACTAAATACAAATACCAAATGGTTCGACAAGCTCACCACCCTGAGCAAAGCCGAAGGGCAAATTACAATAACCGAAATTCAAAATCCCAAACATTTGGCTTTTGATCTTATTTGTAATTTGGTGCTTGTAAATTGTTATTTGCGGTTTTTCCGGTTCAGGGTGTGATCAGATTCATATCCGTTACAACACCGAAATGGCGGAATCTACCTTCTTTTACGATCTGGACCTGAACCTCTTTGACGACTTCGCCGATGTCATTGAATCCTTTGATCTGGCCGGTAAGGGCGTTATATTCCTTGGTGTCTGCGATGGCATCCCGGATGGCTTTACCCTCGGTGCTGCCTGCACGTTTGATGGCATCGCAAATGATCATAAAGGCATCATAGGCCGAAGCGCCGACCATATCGGGTTGAATCTTATAGCGTGTTTCATATTCCTTGAGAAACGTTTGTACTTCAGGCCGGGGGTCGTCGCGGTTTAAATTGGTAACGATAATAAACCCTTCGGCTGAATTTCCTGCGATTTCAAGGGTCTTGGGAGAGTCCGCGCCTTCTTCTCCGAGGATCTGGGTTGTTATGCCCATTTCGCGGGCCTGTTTGATGATCGGAGCGGTCTGAAAATAATAACCGCTGGCAAAGATCAGATCCGGCGCGACCTCTTTAATTTTCGAAAGATAGGGTTTAAAATCTTTTTCTGAAAAGGGGTAGGTCTGGGCATATACAATTTCAGTCCCTTTGGCCTCCTTGGCGACATACTCCTTAAATCCCGCTGCCAGGGTGCGGCCAAAATCGTTGTCGCTGGTCAACAGCGCAATCTTTTTGGCTTTCAACATTTGAACGGCCACATAACCGGCGGATTTACCCTCAACCATACCCAGAAAACCATTGCGAAAACAGAAATCTCCTGCTTTGGTGATGTCCGGATGAACCGCGTAGGCCGCTACTAAAGGAATTTCCTCATCCTGGAAAATCGGGGCCGACGCCCGGCTGGGCGTGCTGTAGGAGCCGGCCACAACGCCCACCACCTGATCCTGCTGAATGAGTTTGCGGGCCACCGCGACGGCTTCTTTGCCGTCGGCGCGGTCGTCATAAGCGATCAGTTCGACCTTTTTACCGAGTATCCCGCCCTCACTATTGACCCTTTCCACGGCCAGTTTGACGGAATTATGTACGCTGGCGCCATCGGCCGCGGCAGACCCGGTCAAGGGCGCCATCAGGCCGATTTTGATGGTGTCGGCGCCGGAGGCACCCACGGCAAACAATAGTACCAGCACGGTGACAAGCATTAGTTTGGTAAATTTCATCTTTGAACCTCCTTTCTGATCGGTTAAGTGGTTGATTCTTTGAATGATTAAATAGTTAAGTAATTTCATAAAATTTTTAGAACTTCCGAAGCTGCGCTTGGGGAAAGTGGCTCCCGGGAGGCAGCAGAGGCACCGAATATCTGACGACGCCTGCTAAAGGTTTCAGTACCATGCCATTAGCTTAAGGCTTGGTATTAGCTCTGTGGGAGCGGCTTTCCAGCCGCGATGAAACGATGACAAATTTAGCGCGACTTCCTTTCGTGGCTGGAAAGCCACTCCCACGAGCAGTTTATGGTAGGTTAATGACATGGGATTTAAGTATGTAGTATACCTCCACGTCTTGGCGCCTGTCTACGATCCCGTCTGAAGCGAAGCGTAAGCGGGGAAACCTTCATTATCTGACAACATGTTGTCAGATAAAGGCCCCTAAGGGCTTATTAAACTTATCAACTAGTCAACCATTCAACTAAAAGTACTTTACTATCTAATGCCCCAGATATACTTCCTTAACCATAGTATCTTCAAGCAAGTCTGCAGCCTGGCCTTCATGAACACACTTTCCGGTTTCGAGCACATAGGCGCGGTGTGAAATTTCAAGGGAGGCCATGGCATTTTGTTCGACCAGCAGGATGGTTAAACCACCTTCCCGGTTGAGCTTTTTGAGAACCCTGAATACCTGGTCGACCAGTTTCGGCATGAGCCCCATGGAGACTTCGTCCACCAAAAGCAACTCGGGGTTCGAAATCAAGGCACGGGCAATGGCCAATTGCTGCTGTTCTCCACCGGACAGCGTATCTGCCGGCTGATCATTTCTCTCTTTCAAAATCGAGAATAGATCATATAGCCATGCGATTTGATCGTCAACATTTATGGTTTGGTGCAGGCGATACACACCGGTCATCAGATTTTCATAAACCGTAAGGCGTGGAAACACCCTGGCCCGTTCGGGAACCATACGAATACCGGACCTGGCCCGTTGATAGGTCGCCAGAGAAGTTATTTCTTTGTCATTGAAATGTATTTTCCCTTTTTTCAGGGGAACAATTCCCATGATGCCGTTTAAAATGGAGGTCTTGCCGGCACCGTTGGCCCCGATAATGGAGACCAGCTCACCTTTTTCAAGACAGAAATTGACGCCATTGACAGCACGAATATCGCCGTAAGCGATATGAATATCACGGGCCTCAAGCAGCATTTCCAGCCTCCTTGCGGCCCAGATAAGCCTCGACTACCCGCTCGTCTTGCCGGATGGCCTCCGGTGAGCCTTCCGCTATTTTGCGGCCATGATCCAGTACCACCAGCCGGTCGCAAAGTTTCATGGCAACCCGCATGTTGTGTTCGATCAGCAGCACCGCAGTACCGTCGTCGCGGATGCCTCTGATGAGCGCCTCCAGGTTTGTAATCTCTTCGTGGCGCAGACCGGAAAACGATTCATCCAGCAGAATAAGCCGGGTTCCAACGGTCAGTGCCCGGGCTATTTCCAGCCTGCGTAAATTTCCCAGGGGCAGCAGCCCGGCTTTGCGATGTGCCAGATCTGCCAGGCCGACCCGCTCCAGCATTCTAAGGCCTTTTTGTCTTTCCGATTTGGATTTCCAGGAAGACCAGATTTTTACAAAATTCTGATAGCGGGCTATGCCGCGAGCAACCAGAACATTTTCAAGCACGCTAAGCGAGGCAAAAGGTTTTACGATCTGAAATGTGCGCCCCACACCCAGTTTGGCCACCTGGTGCGATGCCGTGCCGTCCGTGCGCCGGCCATTAAACATAATTTTGCCGGAACTGGAACCATAAACACCTGAAATCAGATTGAAGCAGACCGTTTTACCGGCACCGTTGGGTCCGATGAGTCCGAGAATTTCACCGCTTTTGACCTCAAAATCTATTCGGTCCAGCGCTTTGAGACCACCGAAATATTTGGAAACTTCCTTGACTGCCAGCAGGGTTTCATTCATTTTTTGCCCTCGGTAATGCCAGGCTAAACATGCGACGCACCATACTGCCCTCTCCCAGAAGGCCTCCCGGCTGAAATCGTATCATCAGAAGGAGGAGCAGCATGTAAAACAGATAACGATAATCAACCAGAGGCCGAAAAACTTCCGGTAATGCACCGAGAATCAAGGCGCCCAGGACCGGTCCCCAGAGTGTTCCCATGCCGCCGAGAACCACCATGCTGAGCAACAGAACTGAAACCGGAAAAGAAAAATCCCCGGCACTGATAAAACGAATATAATGGGCGTACAGCGCACCGCCCAGTCCGGCGATGGCAGTGCCGACGACAAAGGCCAGCAGCTTGAAGCGCACGGGCGAAATTCCCATACTTGCAGCGGCAGATTCATCTTCCCGCAGGGCAAAACAGGCCAATCCGCCCCAACTGCGGGTAAACCACCAGCAGAGGATCAGTACCAGCAAGAGAAAAAACAGGCAGAGATAAAAAAAACCGAGCCCCTTGAGTTTCGCGCCAAACAGCGCGATACGGGGGATGCCGCCGATACCCAGTGCGCCGCCGAAAAATGGTATATACAGAAAAATGGCTTCCACGATAAAATTGATCCCGATGGTCGTAATGGCCAGAAAGTCCTCTCTTACCCGCAGACTGGGAAGTCCGAGTAACAGACCGATAAAGGCAGTGATGACGATGACCAACGGCAGCGCCGCCCAAAACGAAAGGCCCGCTTTGGTGGCCAGCAGGGCGGCACTGTAGGCACCGATGCCGAAAAAGGCGGCATGGCCCAGGGAGATCTGCCCGGCGTAGCCCACGATCACGTTAAGACCGCAGACGACGATGGCGTAAATGGAGATAATGGTTGCGATGGTGATTACATAGGCGTTCAAATTGTTTCTCCAAAATAATTACCGGGACCCCAGCAGTCCTTCCGATCGCCACATAAGGACACCGATCATGGCGATAAACGCCAGCGCGTCCCTGGGCAGCGGGATATCGGCGTAGCCGATGAGCAATGTTTCCGCCACTCCGAGCAGCAGCGATGCAACCACGGCTCCCGGAACCGAGCCCAGCCCGCCGACGACAATAATGGCCAGGGATTTGTAGGCCGGGACCGCACCCATGGTCGGGTATACCTGGTTGTAATAAATGCCGACCAGAATTCCCGCGACCGCCGCAATCGCCGATCCGATAACAAATGTTATGCTGACGATCAGATGGCTGTTGATGCCCATGGCGTCTGCAATCGGGATATCCTGGGATGTGGCCCGCATGGCCAGACCCAACTCTGTCTTGCTGGTTATATACCAGAGCAAAATCAGCACCAGGGCTGTGATGCAGTAAACAGCCATTAACGTCGATGATATGGTGATGCCGCCGATCTGGATTTGCGGAAACGGGAGGATTGCCGGAAAGGTTAAAATGTGTGGGCCGGCAATCAAGCGGCATAGTTCCTCGATGGCCAGCATCACGGCAATGCTCCCGATCAGCGGAACATAGGGCGGGTATTTCATCAAGGGATAATACACAAACCGTTCGATGGCCACCCCGAGCATGGCGCAAAAGGCCATGCTGCCGACAACCCCGACCACCAGACTTCCGCTCAGCTTAACCAAAAAAAGGCCCGCGTAGGCACCGGTGGTATAGATACCGGCATGGGCTATATGGAGGATTCGCAATATCCCGTATACCAGGGCCAGCCCCAGGGTGATCAGGGCATAGATGGAACCCATGGCGATGCCGTTTAACAGTTGTTCGAAGAAAAGCTGCATGGGTGCTAAATCATAACGTTCGCAAGTATCTTTTGTTCCTTGGATTTGGCCTGCTGCTCCAAATCATTTATTTCTCGGGTTAATTTTTTTACAAATTCATCATCTTCGATGGAACCTAAATTGATTTTTACATTGTACAATGCCGCCAGGGCAGCGGTCCTGGCGTTCATAGCGGCCACGAGGCCGTCTGTAACGGCATTTTTATTTCCGCTGTCAACTGCTCTGCCGGCCAGGTCTATGACCTCGACCGCATGGTTGGCAACTTCCAGAGGGACCAGGGCCGCGTGTTTAAACGCTTTCTGGACTGCCAGACTTCGCAATCCCTTTTCCTGATCCGTTGCCTTCGGAAGTTTAAAGGCAGCCATAACTTCGCTGTAGGCCTCGGCATCCCGGTCGATGGCTACAGTCAGCTTTTCTCTCAATTCGGTAGATTTGCCGGCGATATCATTCATTTCTTCTGCGACGGCTTCATAGCCTTTCTTGCCGATGGTCAGATTGGCGACCATTTCGGTAAGGCCGGCTGCCAGGGCGGCATTCAAAGCGGCGACACTTCCGCCGCCGGGAACCGCCGTCCCCGCGGCTGCTTTTTCCAGATAATCCGTGATTTTTAAATTTGCTAGCAATATGTTATCCCTCCTTTTTCTCTGTCAAAAACCAAATTCCCCTTTTTGACGACCTGGTCTACCGTGTTGATCCCGATGTGATAAGGTATGAATTTGTAAGACGGATATTCAAGCACGGCCAGATCCCCTTGCTTGCCGACATCTAGACTGCCGATGGTATCTGCTCGGTCGATCGCGGCCGCGGCGTTAATCGTCAGCGCCGTAACGGCTTCTTCGGTGCTGATGTCCATATAAAGCGTTGCCAGAGCGAAAATGAGCGGTATGGATTCGGTGAAACAGCTGCCCGGATTAAAGTCGGTTGCCAGGGCCACCGCACAATTGGAATCTATCATATAACGGCCCCTGGCATACGGTTCTTTTAAACTGAAGGCGGTTGCCGGAAGCAGGGTGGCAACCACACCGGCAGCGGCCATTTGGCGGATACCTTCTTCAGAGGCCTGCAGCAGGTGATCGGCCGAGACCGCTCCAAGCTCGGCCGCCAGTTCCGCCCCACCGGTTTGTACGATTTCATCGGCATGAAGCTTTAATTTTAATCCCAGCTCCTTTGCTTTACTTAAAAGGCGTCGGGATTGCGCGACGGAAAAGACATTTTTTTCACAAAAGATATCACAAAATTCCGCAAGTTTTCGTTCGGCTACCCGGGGCATGACATCGCCCATCATAAACTCGATGAATGCATCTTCCTTGCCCTTATACGCTGCGGGCACGGCATGGGCCCCCAGAAACGTCGGGGCGATGTCGACGTAATGGATATTGTCCAGGTGCGCCATGACTTCAAGTTGTTTTATTTCCGTATCGCCGTCCAAGCCATAGCCGCTTTTGCCTTCCACCGTGGTTACCCCAAAGGACAGCATGGAATCGAGGCGTTTAATCCCCGATTGAACCAATTCTTCGACAGCCGCCTTGCGGGTAGCCGCAACGCTGTTGACGATGCCGCCGCCGCGCTTCATGATTTCCATATAGCTGTCGCCGCGCAGGCGCCAGGAAAATTCCTCCGCGCGAAAACCGCCGAAAACAAAATGGGTGTGCGAATCGACAAAGCCGGGCAGCACCGCCCGGTTTTTAGCATCGATGATATCAAAACCGGATAAATCGGATTCGGTTTTTTCAAGGTCCGACAAAATATCCCGGGTCGTTCCGACTGATTCTATGATACCTTCTTTAACGACGACGGCTCCGTCCGGTATGATCTTAAGGTCGGACATTGCTTCACCTTTTTTGGCTGCAAAGCCACTGCAGGTGACCAGCTCGGAAGCATTTTTGACGATTAAATTTCCGTTCATGGGGTTGCCTTTGTATAGGTTTAGCGTGGTTCTGTTTGGGAATAGATACTCGATCCTTGATGCTGGATGCTTGATTCTCGATGCTGGATGCACGATCCTCGATGTTTTAAAAGGATAAGGTTCTTATTTCACACTTTTATGGTTTTTAGCTACCGATTTTATAAATAGGTTCAATTTTCTTCCAAGTTTATCCAAACGCTCTCCCAAGTTTCGGTACAACTCTTTATCCTTTAAAGATTCAGTCTCAAACAAGGTTTCAAGGTGATCGAGTGTCTCATCATTTGAGGCAATTGCATAAATCAAGAACCTGATAAAATCCTGTTTATATCTGCGCCTCCCATAGCCTTCTACAATCGTTGATTTTACTGACTTTATAGATTTTCGAATCTGTTTGCCCTCTTCATACATCTCGAATGTCGGTAGTTTATAGAGGGTCATTTTGTGGATATCAATTACCAAATCTCTGGACAGTTGCCAGATTTCCAAATTCTTATAGTTCAACCCTTTCTCCTTTAATTTTAAATATCTATCCGCACAATTCAATTCGAATATCTGAATATCGTACATCGAGCATCGAGTATCCAGCATCGAGCATCGAGTATCCAGCATCGAGTATCCACCATCGAGCAACGAGTATCCAGCATGCAGTAACGAGGTCTCACTCATAAATCCGATACTCCAGCACCTGGCTCATGGAAAAGTCTTCCACCCCCAGATAATACACGGCCGAATCAATTAACGCTTCCATGGGCACCAGACCGATGACTTCACTGCCGACCACATTAACGCCGTAGCGCCAGGCTTCAATTTTAATCAGTTCCACTACGCGGTAAAGGGCAGTCTTGGTGTAGTCCGTCATATTCATCGAGACCTGGACAATGCCCCTGTCTTTTAGCTCGATACCGATGCCCTTGCAATACCGCAGCCCGCCGCTGATGTGCCGGACTTGTTTTGCGATTTGATCGGCGATTTCCAGCCGGTTGGTATCCAGGTTGACATTAAAGGCCACCAGGGGCATGCGGGCGCCCATGGCCGTCACTCCGGCGGTGGGGTGAACCCGGGCCGGGCCGAAATCGGGTGTCCATTGCGGTTGGCTGAGTTTTTCGGCCATGGCTTCATACTGGCCCTTTCTGATGGTTGCCAGGTTCTGCCGTTCCGGTCGTGTGGCCGATTGCTCATACAAAAAAATCGGCAGCGCATATGATTCGGCCGCCAGTTTGGCCGTCGCTTTGGAAACGTCCACCGCTTCCTGGACACTAACATTTTTAACCGGAATAAAGGGCACCACATCAATGGCCCCCATTCTGGGATGCTGTCCTTTATGGGTGCGCATATCGATGAGTTCAACGGCAACGCCCATGGCTTCGACGACGGCGTTTTTTAACGCTTCAGGTTCTCCGACGACGGTTACCACCGAGCGGTTGTGATCTTCGTCATTCTGGTAATCCAAAAGCTTAACGCCTTCTTTGCCACGGAACGGCGCAACAATTTTTTCAATTTTTTTAAGATCACGTCCTTCACTGAAATTGGGCACACATTCCAATATTTTTTTCATGCCGGCCATTATTTGCTCCTATTAATTTTTATGACAGGATCTACAGGATTTACAAGATTGTATTTTGCCTTCAGCCTTTCCCGATGAAAGGCGGTATAGACAATCTGCTATTTCTTATCAAAAGCTTTGGCTACCAGATGTTCAACCAGGTTTTCATCCGTTAGAAACGGCAACGTAATGTGGTCCGACCCTCGGCGCATGTCATTATACTTGATCGCGGTTTCAATGGAATTGTCGTTTCTGGCCCAGGCGCGTCGGGCGACGCCTCCCATGACATCCCAGGGAATGGCCTGTTTGATAACGCTATCCACTCGTTCACTGCCGTCCAGCACCAGGCCGAAGCCGCCGTTGACGGCCTTGCCGATACCGACACCGCCGCCGTTGTGCAGCGCCACCAGGCTCATGCCGCGGCAGGCATTGCCGGCGAAACACTGGGTGGCCATGTCGGCCATGATATTGCTGCCGTCTTTGATGTTGGCGGTTTCCCTGAAGGGAGAATCCGTGCCGCCGGTATCGTGGTGATCACGTCCCAGCATAATCGGCCCGATCTCGCCGTTTCGCACCATCTCGTTGAATTTGAGGGCGATGGTCATGCGGCCCATAGCGTCCTGGTAGAGAATCCGGGCCCGGGTGCCGACCACCAGTTTGTTTTGGGCGGCATCCCTGATCCACACGTAATTGTCACGATCCTGAAATCTGCGGTCCGGATCGATACATTCCATGGCGGCCCTGTCGGTCTTGAGAAGATCTTCATCTTTGCCGCTCAGGCACACCCAGCGAAAGGGACCGTATCCATAGTCAAACAGAACCGGGCCCATGATGTCTTCCACATAGGATTGGTAAATAAACCCGTCCAAGGAATCTTTTCCGTTTTTACAGATATCATTGACACCCGCATCGTAGACGGCTTTTAAAAAGCTGTTGCCGTAGTCGAAAAAATAGGTTCCCCTTTCAGCGAGGGTTTTTATCAGCTCGAAATGGCGTCTCAAGGTTGTATCCACCATTTCCTTGAATCCGGCGTGCCCCGATTTTAAAAGTTCCGTGCGCTGGTCGAATGAGATTCCCTGGGGGCAGTACCCCCCTTCGTAGACCGCGTGGCAGGACGTTTGATCCGACAACAGGTCGATTTTGATATGGTTGTTGACCGCATATTCAATCAGATCCACCACGTTTCCGAAAAAGGCAATCGTGACGCTCTTTTTTTTCTGCTGGTATTCGATTGCCAGGTTAAAGGCTTCGGCGGGATTCTCCACGGCTTTTTTGATCCAGCCCTGCTCCAGCCGGGTTTGAATCCTGGAATTATCGACTTCGGCGATGACGGCCACCCCATTGGCAATTTCCACGGCTTTTCCCTGGGCGCCGCTCATCCCTCCCAGCCCCGAGGATACAAACAGGCGGCCGGTTAAATCCTGATCCGGTGCAATGCCGAGTTTGGACCGCCCCGCGTTAAGAATGGTACTGTAGGTGCCATGGACGATCCCCTGGGGGCCGATGTACATCCAGCCGCCGGCCGTCATCTGGCCGTAGTTGGCCACACCCAGTGCCATGGCCCGGTGCCAGTTTTCCGGGTCGTCAAAGCAGCCGACCATCAGGGCGTTGGTGATAATCGCCCGCGGCGCATCCGCAGAAGATGCAAATAATCCCAGAGGATGCCCGGATTCCATCACCAGGGTCTGATCCCGGGTTAATACTTCCAGGTAGCGTTTGATCAGCCGGTACTGCATCCAGTTCTGACAGACCTGACCGGTTTCACCATAGGTAACCAGTTCATAGGGATACAGGGCGACATCAAAATCCAGGTTGTTGTCGATCATCACCTGAAATGCTTTACCCTCGACACAGTTGCCCTCGTATTCATCGATGGGTTGGCCTTTAATATGGCCGGGGGGGCGGAAACGGTAACCGTAAATTCGTCCCCTTGACACTAATTCATCCAGGAATTCGGGCGCCAGTGTCGCGTGCCATTTTTCAGGGACGTAGCGCAGGGCGTTTTTTAAAGCAAGTTGGGTGTCTTTCTGGGTGAGTGTGAAGTGCCGGGCGGGTGCCCTGCGAATACCTTTTTCGAAATCCGGCAACTCAGGCAGGTCATCAAATATTTTTCCCATATGGATTTGCATTGCCTGTGAAATATGGGTGTTGTTTTGCATTTAATCGCCTCCGGTCAGGATATTGGGCCAATTTTCATCACCGCCGCCGGCCTTAAAAGTTTACCCGCCTTGGGAGGTCGGCCAGTCTAATCGAAAAAGAAACGTAAAAAAGCGAAGATGAAAATACGGGAAAAATAGGAATGGATACTCATCTTTCAAAGAAAATTCCTGTCTAAAAAAATAAAATCGAATCCATTCCTCTGTAGTTTCACACGAAATGTCTCATAATAGGTTGATTACCAAACACCTTTGACAAAAGCAATAAGAAGGACGGTCATTGGGTATTTCTAATGGCCGTAATCCATGGGTCAGATAATTTTTTTTCCAACTACTGGGGACCCCGGGAGGATGCCGGTTCAAAACTGAAGGCTCAAAGATCTATAAAAATAATTTGAAGATTGTGATTTGGGATTTTAGTGCCGTATCCGGGAAATCAAATTGCATGTGTCGGGATCAGCTATAGTTGACGTTGCCGTCAGCACCACCACCGGAGTTGACACGGTTATGCCTTAATAGTAATTTGGTCCAATTCAATTCAGATCTAATCCGGTTGGATTGATCCGGCAAACATCACTTTAATTGGCTGGATCTGGGCAATGTTTCAAACGGATATAGGAGTCCCCGATGATGATATATGTTTTGTTGATACTTCAGGCCGTATTGGTGCTCGGCATCGGTCTGTTCACCCTTGGTTTTCTCATCACCAGTTTAAAAGAAAACGAACCTAGAGCCGCTATGATGGCCGGTGCCCTCTGCGGTTTGCTGGTTGTCATAGAGGTTTGTATCTATGCGCTATACACTCTGGGGGTCTTTTCCCATTTTGTTGGCAAGCTGGTGCTGGTGAGCGTCTGGATAGCAGTTGGAGCCGCGATTTATTTCTTCTGCCGCCGTACCGGCCCGAATCACAGGGCACTCAAGGGCGTCGAAGGTTATGTTGGCGGCAATGCACTGCGTTATGATGAACGGGAACAGGTCTTTGCCCGGGAGCGTTCCCTGCGACCCGACTCCACTGAATATAAAGAATTTTATCACATGCACCCCGAACTGGAGCAAATGGATTCGGAGAGGAGAAAAGCAGGCGGCCTGCTGGGGATCCCCGGCGCCATCGATCGGCCCGGTGAAATATTCAATATTTCGGCGATGACGGCGGCGTTTTCGATACCGCCCCATTTCGGAAAGCCGGAAAGCCACAGCCCGGCAGCGCCTGCAACCGGAGATAAGCGTTCATCTGTGAGCCCCGCAGAGGCCACCCTGCGGGTCAAGGGATTTGCGCGTCATCTCGGGGCCGGCGTGGTGGGGGTTGCAAAGATAAACCCCCGGTGGGTGTATTCCCATCGGGGGGAGATATTCTACGATAACTGGGATCAGTGGGGTCAGGAAATTGCCGTCGAACACCCCTATGCCGTTGTCTTTGCCGTGGAGATGGACCGGGAAATGGTTGGCTCTGCACCCCACACCCCCAGTGTCGCCGAAAGCGCCCTCAGTTATTCAAAAGGGGCCTGGATTTCGACCCAACTGGCCGCATATATTGCGAATCTTGGGTATTCTGCCACGGCTAGTCACAGCCGCCACTATGACCTTTTGTTGGTGCCCGCCGCCGTAGACGCCGGTTTGGGTGAAATGGGCCGTTTTGGATATCTGATTACCAAAGAACTGGGTCCGCGGGTCAGAATTTTTGCTGTCACGACCGATCTGCCCCTGGTTGTCGATCATCCGGTGGATATCGGTGTCGAGGATTTTTGCAGCTTTTGCAAAAAATGCGCGCACTGCTGCCCCTCCGGTTCGATTCCCGCTGGAGATCGAATAGAGGTCAACGGCACTGAGAGATGGAAGTTGAATGCGGAGACGTGCTTCGGCTACTGGGGCAAGGTCGGCACCGACTGCAACGTTTGTATGCGGGTGTGCCCCTGGAGCCATGCGCGCACATTTCCCCATCGTGTCGTTATAGACCTGGTGGTGCGCAACAAATGGGCCCGCCGGCTGTTTTCCCTGATGGATGACCTTTTCTATGGTGATAAGCCTAAACCGGGGTTACCCCCGTCATGGGCCGGGTATCGCCAAGACTGACGAGGCCCATAAGCGCTAAGTTGTTTTGGAAAGGTGAACGCTCGCCTGCCACGCATAATCCGTTGGGTTGGTGTAAACATGGATATATAAATCATATGGTTTAATTGGACTCACTCTGGTTTCAAGGCATTGCGGGCAGGTCGAACATCGAATAATGAACTTATTATTTCTGAAGTGGTATTTGCTGAATTGGGATCTCAGTTCAAGTCTTTTAAAGCAATATCTTATCTTTAAAACAGGCAAATGCCTATCATTCGCCTGGACCAAGGCTGGTTAAAAAACTACACTCAACGGTTAGGCGTATTATGAGTTGAAAGAAACGTTATTATTTGCTAAATTTCGATTATGGATTTAAAAATCTCACATAATCTTAGCGATGAAACTATTGAAGCTAAAGTTAAATGGTTTCGGACACTTAATCTATCCGAGAGAATGGATATGCTATGCGCATATACGGACCTTGCCCTCGAATTAAACCCTCGGCTTCCAGATAAAAAGTATGCTCAACAGACTAAAGGACGTATTCAAATCCTTTCAGCAGCATGAAGTCAGATACGTTGTAATCGGCGGTATCGCTGTTGTCCTCTATGGTGTTCCCCGAGCAACCTTTGATTTAGATATCCTCATTGAAGCCACTCTAGAAAATGCCCAACGATTGCTTGATGCGCTTATAGACGCTGGGATGGGCACCGCCACTTTAACCAATGTCGATGAAATTCTGGCTAATGAGATCACCATCTTCCAAGACCGGGTTCGAATTGACGTACAAATTACGACGCCGGGATTACAATTTGAAACAGCATGGGAAAGAAAACAAAACATGAAATATCAAGGGCAAACTTTTTATAAGGCCAATAGATAATTATTTCCATTGTTTTTTTATTGACATAAAGATTGCATTTAACTGCATTAAACTAAATAAAGACCAATAATGTGGACTTTAATATGGGTAAAAGTAAATCTAGTGCCATGCCGCCCATCCCGGTCAAGCGAGCCCTTAACAAACTTGGTCGCGATATTCTTGATGCCCGGCGGCGGAGGCGGATTCCGATGGCAATTATGGCAGAACGTGCCTCGATTAGCCGTACGACGCTGAATAAAGTCGTGAAAGGTGAGGCCGGTGTTGCATTCGGCATCTATGCCAGCGTGCTTTTTGTCCTGGGAATGGTTGGGCGCTTGGGCGACCTGGCGGATCCCACAACAGATTAAGTCGGTCTCGAACTGGAAGAAGAACATCTGCCGCAGCGCATACGACGACCGCGCAAAACCAAGCCGCCAGTCTTGGCCTGAAAGCCGTGGAAATCGACATTCGTCATTCGATATTCTGCGGTTCGCTTTTAATTTGGTGTAGTTTCATAAGAGGTTGTCACCCACCTCCCCCCATGTTTTCAAGTTTTTCCCAGCGAATGTAGGCCGTCTCGATTTCATTTGCGACACGATCGAGATCTGCTTTCGCCCGGGCAATCTCCTCTTTGCTTTTTTTGTAAAACAGGGGATCGGACATGGCTTCGTACAGTTCTTTTTGGCTGGTTTCCAGGGCATCGATCTTTTGGGGCAGATCATTAAGTTCCCGTTTTTGCATATACCCCAGTTTAGCCGGTTTAGGGGAAATGGGCTTTGGCCGGATCTTTTTAGCGCCAGTTATTGGCGCGGAAGGCGGTTCGTTTCTTTTCGGTTTCTGGATCAACCAGTCGTCATAGCCGCCGGCGTATTCGATTACCTGCCCGTCTGCCTCAAAGACGATGGTGCTTGTAACCACATTGTTTAAAAAGGCCCGGTCATGGCTGACCAGCAAAAGGGTCCCCTGGTATTCGAGAAGAAGCTCCTCTAAAAGTTCAAGGGTTTCGGCATCGAGATCGTTGGTGGGTTCGTCCAGCACAAGCACATTGGCAGGCCTGGCAAAAAGTTTGGCCAGCATCAGTCTATTCCTTTCTCCGCCTGAAAGAACATAAACCGGTGTACGGCATCTTTCCGGTGAGAACAGAAAATCCTGAAGGTGGCTGATTACATGGCGTTTCTGACCATTGAAGATGATAAAGTTGTTGCCTTCGGCGATATTTTCCTGAACGGTCTTGTGCTCATCCAACTGGGCCCGAAGCTGGTCAAAATAGGCCACCTGGAGATGGGTGCCGTGACGGACACTGCCCGCCTCCGGGCTGATTTCCTTTAAAAGGATTCTCAGCAGAGTCGTCTTGCCGACACCGTTGGGGCCGATGATGCCCACCTTGTCGCCGCGCATGATGACGGCCGAAAGATTCCGCACGATAGGGGTTTGTTGATAGGAGAAACTCACCGCTTTGGCCTCGATGACAAGCTTTCCGGTCCGTTCCGCCTCCTGGGCCTGCAGCCTGACATCTCCGATTTTTCCGCGGCGGGCCCGGTAGGCGGCGCGCATCTTTTCCAGGTTTCGGACGCGCCCTTCGTTTCTGGTTCTGCGAGCCTTGATGCCTTTCCGGATCCAGGCTTCCTCCTGTGAGAGTTTTTTGTCGAATACGTCGTCTTGCTTTTCCGCGGCATCCAAAGCTGCCTGTCTGCGTTGTAGATAGGTCGTGTAATTGCAGCTATAGGAAACCAGCCGGCCACGATCCAATTCCATAATCCGGCCGGCGATGTTTTGCAGAAAAGCGCGATCATGGGTGACAAAGAGCAGGGTTTTTACGTAGCGCAGGATAAACGCTTCCATCCAAATGATGGTATCGATATCCAGATGATTGGTGGGTTCATCCAACAGGAGCAGGTCCGGGTTGCGGACCAGTGCGCGTGCAAAAAGCGTTCGTCGTTTCATTCCCGCTGAAAGACCGGCGAACATGTGCTCAGGATTGAGCCGGGTTCGCGACAGAACGTTTTCGATCTGATTTAAAAGCGTCCAGCCGCCTTCGGAATCCAGCCTATGCTGCAGTTCATCCCGTCTTTTTGACGGTTCACCTGTGAGATGGGCCTCTGAATTTCTGCTGATCCGGTTGTGTTCGGCCAGCGCCCTGCCCGTTTCACCGAGGCCTGCGGCCACAACTTCGAAGATCGTGCCGTCGAATCCCGGCGGAACATCCTGTTCAAGGGCCGCAACGGTGATGCCCTGCTGACGCCAGACGGTGCCGCTGTCGGGGATAAGCTCGCCGCTGAATAGCTTCAGCAGGCTGGACTTTCCCACGCCGTTGCGACCGACAAGGCAGACGCGTTCGCCCTTCTCGATCTGAAGCGATAGATTTTCAAGCAGTGGGGGGCCACCGAAGCCCCAGCACATATCCCGCATACCGATTATGGCCATAAAACTATTCCCTCTTTTTCGGTCAAATCGGCCGCTTTGGCTGAACCCTGAACAGATACCCTTACCCAAAGTGATCGGTTCCAGGTTCAGGGTTCAAGGTTCAAAGGTTATAAAATTCTGATTTTAATAGCTTTATACTCCATTGTTTGGATTGGCCTCTTTCACCCATTAGGTGAAATATGGAATTCGACCCGATTGACGCGTTATAC
>JBAVYC010000994.1:0-3375 GCA_049698595.1 Desulfobacterales bacterium
ATCTTGTATTTTAGAGGTTTCCCGAATATAATGCCCTTTAATTTCACAATTAGCCATATCTGATATTTATCTGGTCTGCCGATTGCCTGACGCTGCCTAGATTGAGACTTACTGATTCGATAAGTTAGAGATCATTAGTATCCTAAAACATTGTTAATTTCTTGTATAATGCAAGGAACCCTGAATCATGAATATGGTAAAACTATTCCCGTAGTATTTCGCAGCCAGAAAATAAGGGGTATCTTCAATGCACTTTGGTTACAATATCTAATCATGCCGTTAGCAATCCTAACCGAATTCAGTGCAGCTTTAGGGCGCGCCCTTCTTGGGGCATCCCGCGATCTGGCACCTATCATCACGATCATCGCTCTATTTCAAGTTCTGGTTTTGCAGCAACCCTTTCCGGAACTTTTTTCCATTTTAGCTGGATTGGGATTGGTCATTGTTGGTTTAGCCCTCTTTGTGGTCGGTTTGGATATCGGCTTGTTTCCCCTGGGTGAAACCCTGGCAGAAGAATTTGCGCTTAAAGGCAGCCTGTTCTGGCTGCTGTTCTTCGCTTTTCTTTTAGGAACGGGGACAACTGTAGCCGAGCCAGCCCTTATAGCCGTAACAAGAGAGGGGGCTAAAGCCGTAGCTGCAGCGGAACTTATTGAAAATAGCGCAGCTTCGATAGACCGTTATGCTCTGGGTGTCCGATTGACCGTGGCCCTGTCCGTCGGTGCTGCCATTGTTCTGGGGGTCTTGCGTATCCTGCGCGGTTGGTCCCTGCCGGTTTTAATCATTGGCGGTTACACGCTGGTAATGCTCATGACCTTTTTCGCGCCGAAGGAAATCGTAGGCTTGGCTTATGATCTGGGCGGCGTCACCACCTCAACTGTAACGGTACCCCTCGTTACGGCTCTGGGAGTCGGGCTTGCACGCACGATACGCGGCCGAGATCCCTTGACGGACGGTTTTGGCCTCATCGCTTTAGCGTCCCTTATGCCCATGATTTTTGTGATGCTTTTCGGATTAATCGTCCATTAGGTGAAACATGGAAATTCTTTTTAACCCCATATTGCTTTTGCTGGCCACAGCCAAAGACGTGCTGCCGGTGCTCGGGCTGCTGGTAGTTTTCCAAACCCTTGTGCTAAAAAGACCTATCCCCCGACCGGGCAGAATTATTTTTGGCTTTGGCGCAGTCCTGGTAGGTATGGCCTGCTTTCTGGGTGGGCTGGATCTGGCCATTTTCCCAGTTGGCAGAGCCATGGCGCTTCAGTTGGTTGAAGGTGCCCTGAGCGGCGAAAAAGTGACCTGGACAGCTTACGGGTGGGTCTATCTTTTTGCCTTTTTGGTGGGATTTTCCACCACAATAGCAGAGCCTTCGCTGATCGCTGTGGCCAATAAAGCGCATGAGGCTTCGCGCAAAGCGATTTCATCCTGGGGGCTGCGGATCGCGGTTGCCATCGGGGTGTCCATCGGTATAACATTGGGTACTTTTCGAATTGTCACCGGGACACCGCTGTATCTTTATATTATGGCCGGATATGTAGTGGTGGTCATCCAAACTATATTCGCACCCCGGATGATTATTCCCTTGGCGTATGATTCCGGTGGGGTGACGACATCGACGGTCACTGTTCCCCTGGTGGCAGCCCTTGGCCTGGGGCTGGCATCTAATGTACCGGGCCGCAACCCGGTTATGGACGGATTCGGACTAATCGCGTTTGCCAGTCTGTTTCCAATTATCAGCGTTTTGGGCTACGCTCAACTGGTTCAGTGGAGCGTGCAACGACGAAGCCGCAAAAAAATAGAAAGTGAAGCCAAGCCATAAGAGTAACGCCCCAATATGGCAGAAAAAGGGTGAAAAGGAGGATGCTTAATGGCATATAAATCCATCATTGCAATGGTTAAGCCGAACTTGACCGACATGGTCGTCAATTCGGCAAAACAGGTCGGCGCGCCTGGAGCAACAATCATACCTGCTTCGGGCACCGGTGCCCATGAGGCCAAAACATTTTTCGGTCTTAGTCTAGATATTCGTACGGATATGGTTATCTTTTTGGTGGACAGTGAACTGGTTGAACCAGTCCTGTCCGCCATTCAAGAGGCAGGATGTTTTAGTGAACCAGGCACTGGTATCGCTTTTGTGCTTGCTGTAGAGCAGACAGTTGGTTTTGAAAGTCAATTGTTAAAACCATAGCAGTGACGAAAGTATTTTTGTGTGTTTCACAAACCGAAATGGGTAAGCCTCAGTAACACCCCAATATCTTGTGGGTACTGGATTCAGGCAAAAAACGGCGATAGCTGCTATAAACCTGAACATTTGACATCACCTAAATTTTTATGATATCCATTTGAAACCTAACATTTTCAGTGAGTTATGATATTGGCAAGAAAAGTGAAATTGGAAATACGTCAAAATCGGAGCAAATTTAGAGTATATCTTAAATTTTGTCGGGGTTCATAGAATCTCAATTTATCTGTATCCGGTATCGGTAGGAGAAAAATGGAAAAAAATAGTTCTGAAAACGCAGACGGACAGCAAGAAACCGGTAAGGCCATCCATTCCTTTATGGACATGGTGGCGTGGGAAGCCGAACAATATGCCGCAGACCACACCTCACCCATGTCTCCGCTTCTTGAAGAGATTGAGGACTACACTCTCAACAAAACCGAGTCTCCCAGCTGGCTTACCGGCCGGATTGAAGGACGTTTTCTGCAGTTGATTATCGTCCTATCGGGATTCAGGAATGTGATCGATATCGGCACATTCACCGGTTACTCGGCCCTGGCTATGGCCGAATCAATTTCGCCAGACGGCAAGGTGCTGACAATCGAACATAATTCCGCCAATGCCGACATCGCTCAAGGCTTTTTTGACAGGAGCCCGCAGGGCTACAAGATCAATCTGCAGCGGGGGGAAGCCATTAATATTCTCAAATCCCTGCCGCCCGAAGCAACCGATCTCGTCTTCATTGATGCTGATAAAGCCAACTATCTGGCTTACTATCACGAATCAATGAGGATTCTACGCAAAGGCGGCCTCATTGTTGTTGACAATGCCCTGTGGTACGGCAGGATCTTTGAACCCGAAGATGAGGACAGTAAAGCCATAGCCCTCTTTAACGAAGAGGTAAACGCTGACAACAGGGTGGAGAAACTCTTCCTCACCCTCTGTGACGGCATCTACCTGATCAGAAAAAAAACAATCTGATATAATTCAAACAAGAAACATGCTACGGTCAAGCCGTAGATGTTTAAACGTTATCAAGATACCTCCAACAATCCGGTAGATATCAGGTACCTTAAAAATTACCGGTGTGCGAAAATAATCACAACCGACCGAATTTTGCACTGTCAAGCCTTTCCGTGATACCTCGGGCATATCCAGAT
>JBAVYC010000995.1:0-3294 GCA_049698595.1 Desulfobacterales bacterium
CTGGTGCGAGCGGAACAGGCGTCATTGCGGGAGGAGCGGCTGGCGCTGTCGGCGCAACTTGACAGCCAGCCTGTTCGTTACAGCGCCATGACCGTAGAGCGCGCGGAACTGCAAGCAAAGATCGATAAACTGGTGCGGCGCACCAGACTATTGTCAAAGCAATTGCAAGATGAGCTTCTGACCACATCTGCACAAGACTCGCTGAACCTGGCAAGCGATAGCCCAGTCTATGCGCTCGCACAGAAGTATCAGGCGGAAAACGTGATTCTTCGTGACCAGCGGCTGGAACTGGAGTTAGATTTCACGAATCTCAGCGCTGAGCGGCAAGTATTGCGGCGTACCAACCGCATACTAAACGAACGTTATGCAAGTGCGCGGCGAGTGGTGGAATTTGCCCACGAAAGCGACGATCTGGGTGAAGCGCTGGTGGCTTACTGGGAGGAACTCAACAGGCTGCGGCTGCAAGAGCCGCGGGAAGGGATTTCCCGTCAGGTAGGGGATAGCGTTATGAGCCGCATCCGTCATGAGGAGAGTCTCGCGGAATTGGTCAGCGCAACTGCCTACCTGAATACCGCTCTCCGCGATGCGGGGCTGAATCCGGTGAGGGTGTCGCAAGCGGAGCGCGAAGTCCTGCTCGAGATTTTGCTAGCAAGGCGCGAGCTGCTGCGCAGTACCATCTCGATCGAGTCCGATGTCATCGATATGCTGAGCGAGCTTCAGGCAAATTACGAGGAGCACACGGAACATATTGCCGGGTACAAGCGCTTCCTCGACCCGCTGGTACTGTGGTTACCGAGCGGTGCGCGCTTGTGGAAAGCCAACTTCACACAAATACCTCAGGAAATCGCGGTTCTCGTACAAGCGGGGACAGGCATCCAAGTTGCACTACAGGCTCGCTTTTTCGGTTTCATGTCTGTGGCGCTCATACTTCTGTTATTCCATACCCGGCTGCGCGAATACCAGCACCGCCAGAATGAACTCATCTCGCGGCCACGCGAGGCATCCATCCACTTTACAGCGTTGGCAATGGTCGCCACTGCTCTGCGCGCGCTGCCACCAGCGCTGATGGTGGCGGCACTGGCATCACTATTCTCTGCGGACAAACACTTACTCTCTGTGGCCTTGACCGCTGTTCTGTATAGCGTCGCTGCCTGGCTATTTACAGCTAAGCTCCTGGGCATTCTATGTGAACAGGACGGGGTAGCGCGTAAACATTTTCAATGGAATGCACAGCTATGTGATCGCTTGAGGCGCGAGGCCCAGTGGTTTTTACGCTGGTTGCTGCCCGGCCTCGCTGTGGCTGCGGTCCTGTATCGCCTGTATGGCACTGCACCACTAATGGGTCGCCTGGCGATGTTGGCCATTACCCTCTGGATTGCTATACATATTGCGCGCGCGCTCATCCGCGCAGTAAAGGCAAATGGCAGGGAAATACTGTCGACCTTCAACGGCCGCTTTCAACTCACACTGGCGCTCTTTTTCTTTGCCGCGTCTATCGGCGTTGTGTCCGGATTGCGCTTGTCAGTGATTTTCGTAATTAACACGCTTCTGGATACCCTCCAGGCCAGTATCGCGCTGGCAATCGGCTACAGCTTTTTGCTGCACTGGCTGCAGCTTGCGCGCCGTCACTTGCGCTTTGAGGAACTGCTAAAGGCGCGGGAGGCTCGATCAGAGCAGCCGCTGTCAGAGCTGGGAGTCGTCGACGAAGACAAGGAAAACCTTGCCGAACTCGGCGAGGAAACCAGGGAGTTACTGAATGCGGCGGCTATCGTTGTCGCTCTGTCGGTACTGTATTACCTGTGGGCTCCTATTCTGCCCGTGTTTGATACTATGTCTGCGGTTACCCTATGGACGTCCACCGTAATGGTAGAAGGCGTGGCCACCGTCCACCGCATAACCCTGGAAATAGTTGTCTTTGTCGTCCTGATGCTAGGCATTACGGTATACGCTTCTCGCAAACTGCCGGCGTTGGTGGAACTGGTATTGCGTTCTCGCACAGACGTTTCCGCTGGCACGCGTTATACCGCCAGCACCCTGTTGAACTATGTCATTCTTGGCGCCGGCATCCTGATTGCACTGTCCAGGCTAGGACTTGACTGGTCGAAGCTGCAATGGCTGGTGGCGGCGCTGGGTGTCGGTATCGGTTTCGGCTTACAGGAAATCGTTGCCAATTTTATTTGTGGGCTGATTATCCTGTTTGAACAGCCGATCACTGTCGGTGACATTATCACCGTGGGTGACCAGGATGGCGTCGTAACCCGGATTCGCATCCGGGCGACCACTATACGCGACTGGGATAACAAGGAACTGCTGATACCCAACAAGGAAATCATCACTGGAAGACTGCTCAACTGGTCACTAACCGATACCCGGCTTCGGCTCACAGTGCCGGTGGGTGTTGCCTACGGCAGCGATGCCGCACTGGCGCTCAAGATCCTGGCTGAAACGGTTGCCGACGACAAGCGCATCCTGGCAGACCCTGCGCCGTCTATTATTTTCAGCGATTTTGGCGAGAGTTCCCTGAACATGGTCTGCCGCTTCTATATCGATAATGTCGATAACATGTGGCCCGTGAAGACAGAGCTACACTTGGAAATCTATCGACGTTTCGAAGAAGCCGGCATCGTCATCTCGTTCCCACAGCGCGACGTGCACCTGGACAGCGAGAAGCCATTTCGCATCTCTATCGACCCGGGCCCACAGCGCAGTACGTAAAAGCGCCAAAACCGCGCTCAGTCGAGGCTGAGCACGGCGCCTGGACATGGCTACCCTATTGCTTCGCCGCCTGGATACCCGGTGGCTCCCAGCTGCCATTCAGCACCGACTCCTTCGGCCAGTACATGCGCAGCACGATATAGATCGGCCCGTTCGGGGCCGGCAGCCAGTTTGCCTTCTGGACTGGGTCGGTAGGTTCGTCTTTCTGTATGAATAACGTCAACGACCCGTCGGCATTTTCCTTGAGCTCGGGCAGCATCGGTGAATTGATCAGGTAGCGGTTGATAGGATTTTCTACAAGCAGCTGGGTAGTACCATCGTACATGGTGTACTGACCAGCCATACGCGAAGACGTCTTGCTGCGAATGAGCGAGATAGTTAAAAAATCGGGAAGCAGCTTTGCCTTTCCTTCACAGACCCTCTACATGGGTCGCGACGACGGGCTCGACGGTGAGCGTGGCGAGACGGCTGCGAAAGAAGTTGAATCTTGGCGCAAAGCCGGCAAGCTGCCGTTTCCAAGACTTGCGGCCGACAGAATTGAGCAGCTCAAAGGTACGCTCGACTATCCGCCGCGGGGCT
>JBAVYC010000996.1:0-4551 GCA_049698595.1 Desulfobacterales bacterium
GGATCCAACGTATCCCGCAGCCCATCTCCCAGCAGATTGAATCCCAGCACCGCCCAGGCGATGGCCAGACCCGGAAAAATCGCAATCCAGGGCGAAAGGTTCATATACGTCTGAGCTTCGTTCAACATCCGGCCCCAGGACGCATGGGGCGGTTGGGTGCCCATTCCCAGATAGCTGAGCCCGGCCTCGGCCAGGATTGCCACTGCAAACTGGATTGTTCCCTGGATCAGAAGGGGTGATAGGATATTGGGCAGTACGTGCCGCCAGGTAATGGCCCACTCGCTGACACCACTGGCCCGGGCAGCGGCGATAAATTCCCGTTCCCAGATGGATATGGACACCGCCCGGGTCAGGCGTGCGAATATCGGTATGTAGAAAATGCCGATGGCCAGCATGGCGTTGACCATGGACGGCCCCAGAATGGAGGTAATTAGAATGGCAGACAGTACGGCCGGAAACCCGAATAAAAGATCGGAAAAGCGCATAATGAGCTCATCCACCCACCTGCCGTAATAAGCCGACGCCAATCCCAGGAGAACACCGACGCTCAAACCAATGGCCACCGTGACCAACCCGACGATGATCGAGTTCACTGCGCCTACCATCACCCGGGAAAGGGTATCCCGGCCGTAATGGTCCGTACCCAGCGGATGGCTTAAAGAAGGTTCCTGAAGTCGGGCACGCGCATTCATTCTGTTGCTGTTATAGGGTGTCCAGAAAAGGCTGATGAGCGCAGCGATAAGGACGATCGACGTCAGAACGAACCCGACGGTAAAGTTTTTATTTCCAAAAAAGCGTTGCATATAGATTTATTCGGGACACGGATTAACGCGGATGAACACAGATAAAAGATTATTTATAAAATCCGTGTAAATCTGTGAAAATCCGTGTCCTACCTTAAAATAGTTACAGCATTCAAGGAGCAGCTTATCGCAGCCGTATGCGTGGATCCAGCGCGGCATAGGTCAGATCAACAATGAAATTCACCACCACAACCGCTGCCGCCATAAACAGAACGATATCTCTGACCACCGGCAAATCGCGCTGGCCGATGGCATTGAACACCAACCTACCCAAACCGGGCAAAAAATAGACATTTTCGATAATGATCGCTCCGGCCAAAAGTTGGCCCAGTTGAAGGCCCATAATGGTCAAGACCGGGACGAGCGCGTTGCGCAACGCATGCACGTAAACAACTGTCCGTTCCTTGAGGCCCTTGGCTCGTGCCGTACGCACGTAATCTTCGCGCAGAACTTCCAGCATGGAGGAACGGGTCAGCCGAGTCAGGATGGAGGCTCTGATGACGCCCAGGGCGAAGGCCGGCAGCAGCAACGCTTTAAATGATCCCCAGAAATCGGTGCTCCAGCCCGGGAAACCGCCTGCCGAAAACCAGCCCAGCTTAACCGAGAACAGCAGGGTCAGCAGGATTCCGAACCAGAATTCCGGTGTCGCGAGTCCGAGCTGAGTGCCAAACATGACCGTCACATCACCGGGCTGATTTTGATGCCGGGCGGCGTAAATGCCCAGGGGCAGCGAAATTACGAGAGCGAATATCATGGCAATCAGTGCCATCGGACCCGTTACCGCCAAGCTATCCAGAATCAATTCAAACACCGGCATCTTATAATGAATGGATTGTTGGCTCCGGCCCAGCAAGAGGTTCCCAATCCAATCCGTGTATTGGCCTATGAAAGATTTGTCCAGACCGAGTTCGGCGCGCAGATTCGCCAGCACCTCGGGGGTCGCGTTTATCCCAAGAATAATTTGGGCGGGGTCACCGGGCAGGATGAAGAGAACTGAGAACACCGTAATGGAGACCAGAAACAGGAGCAGGGTCAGGGTGATCAGTTTTTTAATCAGATAACGCAGCATAGCAGAAAAAGTGGGCAGCCCGGCTTACCCCAACGTTGCAACATTGAAGTTTGGCAGGCTGCCCCTTGGTATTAAACCGACTGTATTTAGATTCGGAACGTTGTTATTTTTTCCACCAGACTTCCGTACAATCCAAAGCGATGGTGGGGTAATTCTCCCACCAGCCCATTAGCTCGACTTTCATGGCCGAAAGTGACGGCGTCAGGAAAAGAAATCCGTTGACGGCATCCTCGGCGATGATTTCCTGGCAACGGCCGAACCATTTGGCTTTTTCGGCTTCGTTGGGAGCCTTCAGCGCTTTAGCATACGCATCGCGAAACTCCTGGGAGTCATACTGGAAGTAGTAGTTCGGGTTGGCGTAGATGCCGATGTCCCAGGGCTCGGCGTGACCGATCATGGATAGCTCGAAATCCTTTTGCTTGAAAACGCGGTCCAGCCAGTAGCCCCACTCTACAACCTCGATCTTGAGTTTGATTCCGATTTGCCCCAGCATATCGGCAATCACCTCACCGGCGCGCTGGGCATAGGCATAGATCGCCGGCAGTTTGATGGTCGCCTCGAAGCCGTCCGGATAACCGGCCTCGGCCATCAGCGCTTTCGCCTTTTCTATGTCATAAGAAAACCTGCCGGTCATATCTTTGTAGTAAGGGGTAACCGGGGGCCAATGGGATCCGATGACGGTGCCGTAGCTGGCCATAATCAGGTCGATAACGGTCTGGCGGTCGATTGCATAGGCCATGGCCTGGCGCACGAGTTTATTGTCGAAGGGTTTGACTTTGTTGTTGGTAGACATGATGACTTCAGAAGTCGAAGCTCCGGCAAGCACCTTGAAACGCTTATCTTTGGCAATGTCCGCCGCTAGCTCAGGGGCGAAGAGCCAACCAATGAGATCGACGTCACCGGCCTTCAGGGCGGCAACTTGAGCACTGGCGTCTTTAATAAACCGATAGGTCACTTTGTCCAGGTAGGGCAGTTGGGGATTCCAGTAATTGTCGTTTCGGACCATCTCCACACTGTCGCCCCGGGCCCACTTGGCAAACTTGAAGGGTCCTGTTCCGATGGGCTCGGCCGCGGTGTTTTCAAATCCTTTCATCGGCAGCATGACGGCATCGCCCTCGGCCATATGGACGATGAACAGGGCGTCCACGTCCTTGAGGGTTAATTTCAGCGTGCTGTCATCGGGTGTTTCGATTTTTTCGATCACCCGAAAAAATTCCGGATGGGCGTTCTTGGTCTCTTCGGCCGCGCCGCGCTCTATGTTCCACTTGGCCACTTGAGCATTAAAGGGTTCGCCGTTGTGAAAAGTGACACCTTTGCGCAGGTGGAAAGTGTAGACCTTGCCGTCCGGTGAGACTTCCCATTTGGCGGCCAAGCCGGGGACAAATTGGCCGTTGCGGTCGACCTTGATCAGTCCTTCCATGATGTTGGCGTAAACCACACGGTCGATGGCAGCGGAAGCACTCGCTGTGGGATCCAGTCCCGGCGGCTCATCCCCCACGCAGAGGGTCAGGTTGCCGCCCTTCTGGGGAGTTTCAGCCGATGCCCATTGAGCAGGAATTATTAAGACCAAAGCCAGAATAATGAACACCATTTTTTTCATTTTACAACCTCCTTTTTTAAGTTAAACATTCATTCACTTGTCTTCCAGATCGCAAAACGCCGTTATGTCGGCCAGACTTCGGGCAGACAAAACCGTGTGAATAATCGCTCGCGACACGCAATTCGCGGCAGCATGCCCAAGGTCATTTAAAGATTTAGCCCAGGGGGAAATGAACGTTCCGGGTGTCTCCGGCAATTCTATTTTCCCGGTCGCCAGGCAAAATAGCGCATCGCCGTCAAACATCGTGTGGGCCGGCCGAATGGCCCTGGCCATTCCATCGTGAGCCATTTGCGCTACTTTTTGAGCCTGGGCAACATTCAGAACCGCGTTAGTTGCCACGACACCAATGGTGGTATTTTTGATCGGTTCGGCCTCCGGCTCCGGCGGCAGCCTTACAGAGCGTTTCCCCTGCGCGCCGAACTCATTATCAATTTCCAGTTGGATTTCCCAGGGCCGGCCACTATCCGGATTGATCACGGAACAAATGGAATTGTTGGCTACCAATGCGGCCACTGTAATACCAGAGTCCAATATTAAGCTGGCCGTGCCCAGTCCGCCTTTGATGCCGCCTGATAAAGCGCCGGTTCCGGCACCGATGCAACCGGGTTTTATGGGGTAAGAACCGGCCCCCTCGCAAGCCCAGCGACCCCAATCCGCGCTAATGGGCGGGATATATTCCACTCCGCGGCCCAAATCATAAAGCGAGGCCGCCGGCACGATCGGGGCGACATATCCCTGATCAAGCGGAAAACCGTAGCCTTCTTCGGCCAGCCAGCGGGTGACCCCGTCGGCGGCTGATAATCCAAAAACAGATCCGCCTGACAATACAACGGCCTGAGCCTTTTCGATCAGATTATGGGGCGCCAATAAATCGGTTTCACGAGTTGCCGGTGCAGAGCCCCTCACATCCACAGCGGCCACCGCACCACTGGGGCAAACGACAACCGTCACGCCACTGACGGCCTTCAGATCTGTATAATTTCCGACAAGAATTCCATCGATGTCCGTCAATCCGTTAGATTTCCCAATTTTAGCCAAGAACTCCTCCTGGAAGTTAAGCGGAACATGCGTTTTGTAGA
>JBAVYC010000997.1:0-2965 GCA_049698595.1 Desulfobacterales bacterium
GAATTGGAGGTATCCGAGTATACGGTTCGAAACCGTATGAAACGTCTATTGGATGATGAGATCATTAAAATTGTAGCCGTTTCCGATCCGATAAAACTCGGTTTCGAGGTTTCAGGCAATTTGAAAATTAAAATTGATCTAAAAAAGGCAGATACGGTAATCGAAAATCTGAAGAAGATTGATTCCGTAATCTGGGTAGCCTTGACGACCGGGGGCACGGATATCGATGTCGATTTTATTACCCGATCTCTGAAGGAGTTCCAGGATCTGATCTTCAAGAAGATCAGCCGCATAGACGGCGTTCTGTCCACGGAGACGTCTTTGATGGTTGATTTGGTGAAGGATAAGCATGATGTCGGGACTGCCTTTGACTAATCAGCGACCATCAACAGAGCGCGGCCCCGGCCCATTCCAGAGGCCTTCCTCATACCCCCAGATTTGCTGTTTGTCGCTGATTGGTTATTCGTTATTGATTAATGGTTATTGGGGAGGGTATGGGAAAGTAAAGACAGAACATTATGAAATTATAACTATAATTTACCTAATCAACCATTCAACCAGGTCTGTAAGAAGGACTGGAAACACACTTTTACGGAGGCATAAATATTGTTATGAAAAAGGTCATGATTATAGGGGCCGGTGCCCAGGGAAACGTTATCAGCGGGGTTCTATCTAAGGCTGATGATTTGGATACCATCCTTCTGGGAGATGTTGACCTGGAACGGGCCAACGAAGTGGCCCAATTTGTGGGTTCGAACAAGCTAAAAGTGGATCGTGTTAATGCCTCGGATGTCGATGCAATGGTTAAACAGATAAAGTCGGGCCCGTATGAACTGGTAGTCAATGCCACCTTGCCGGTTTTCGACCGTCCGATATTAACGGCTTGCGTGCAGGCCAAGGCGAACTATCTCGATATGGCATCCAATGAAATGCTGGTAAGCTCAACCGGTAAATCCGTTCAGGAAGAGTTTCTGGTTGAACAGTTCGAATTTACCCGTGAATTTGAAGAGGCCGGGCTCAAGGCCCTGATCCTGGCCGGCGGAGATTCCGGCCTTGTTAATATAATGGCCCGTGAGGCGGCCGACAAACTGGATGAAATTGATTATATCGGAATCAAAGATTATGGTATCGTCGACTGCGATGAACCGGTGGCGCTGTGGTCTTTGACGACCTACCTGGAAGACTGTGCCGAACAAGGCGTCTATTGGGAAGACGGTCAATACAAGTATGCGCCTATTTTTTCAGGGGAAGAAGAATACTATTTTCCGCCGCCGTTGGATCACCGCGGCAAGGTCTATTATCACACCCACGAAGAACCGGTAACCATTCCGAAATTTATCGGCAAACCGGTGAAGTATTGCGATTTCAAGCTGGGAGATCCGAGTTCGGAAATGTGGCGTTTCATGATCGAAGGCCTTGGATTGATGGATACAGATCCTATTGAAGTAAACGGTGTTATGGTCAGACCCCGGGATGTCTTTTTTAAGAAACTGCCGCCCACCCTGGCACCCAAAAAGTGTGTCGAGATGGTCAAGAACAAGCAGATCATGAGTCAGCTGCAACTGGCGGTGGACGTTAAGGGGCGCAAAGGGAAAGAATACCGGCACTATAAAATGTGGACCGAAAGTCCCAATGTTGTGCAGGCCTGTGAAAAAATACCGGGAACCAATGATGTCTCCTGGATTACTTCGGTGCCGGCATCAATTCTTTGCCTGATGCTATTGCGAAATCAGATTAAACATGTTGGCGTTTTCCCGTGCGAGGTTCTGGGAAAAGAAGAACGGGAGATATTCTTTGCAGGAATTAAGGAGTGGGATGTTAAAATTCACACACAACTAACAACCGAGATCTAGCGCTGAAAGGAGGTCGTATGCCGAACACAAACTATTCAACCTTATTTAAGACATGCCTGGTGCTCGCTTTGGCAGTAATGCTTCTGTTCCAGTTCACAACGGCGGCCGATGCCAAAAAAATTCGATTCAATATCGGATTTACCACCGATCAGACCCTGGAATCCCCCCGGGCCAGCGAATCCTGGCAGTACACCGAAATGGGATGTGCCTTTTGGCCGGTACTTTATGATCAACTCTGGATGATGGGACCGGCCCCGGAATACAAAGCCCTGCCGGCCCTGGCCACCCGCTGGGAGACCCAGGACAGGCAGACCTGGCGGTATTATCTTCGCAAGGATGCCAAGTTTCACGACGGCAAGCCGGTTACCGCTCATGATGTCGAATTCACCTTTGCCTACCTTCCCAAAAATGTACCTTCCTATGATGTGCCGGATCTAACCTTTGAATCCGTCACTGTCATCGATGATTATACCATCGAATTTAAATTAGCGGCCAAACACGGCAATCCTTATCCTCCGATATACTGGACGCCGATTTTACCCAAACACATCTGGGAACCTTATAAAGAAGATTTCTCATCATTCCCCAACATGAAGGCCATCGGCTCCGGACCCTATAAACTTAGAGAATTCAAATCCAAGCAGTACGTCTGGTTTGAAACCAACAAAGACTACTGGGGTGGTGCGCCGGCGATCGATGAAATGGTGTTTAAGGCCTATGGCGGTCAGGAGGCCCTCAATCTGGCAGCCAAAAAGGGTGAAGTGCAGATGATGGGTTATTCCGGAATTCGTGCGTTAAACCTTCCGGAGTTCAAAGATGACAAAAATTTTAAAATCATCAAATCCGATGGTATTGGACTGATCTGGCTGTCATTTAATCTTCACAAAAAATCAGCCATCCAGGATCTGAATGTCCGCAAAGCCATCATGCATGGCACAAACCTGGATAAGATTGTCGATCTGGTTTACCAGGGCTATGCCAAGAAAGCCGACAGTTTTATTTACCCGGAAATGGATAATTACAACCCCAATTTGCCCAAGTATGATTTCAGTCCCGAAAAAGCCAAACAAATCCTGGACAGCGCCGGATATGCCGACAAAGACAATGATGGC
>JBAVYC010000998.1:0-1962 GCA_049698595.1 Desulfobacterales bacterium
CTTATAAGACCTTCTGATCCAACTGGTTTAAAATTTACGTGAATGTTACCCTGACCGCCAGTCCCACCCAAGCGGCAATATAAGTATAAGACATCAACTATAAGCTAAATTAAATCCGCGATCGAAAATCTCCGAATTCCGCATTCACATTCCCTTCCGATAAACCCCGGCAAGCTCCTGTATCAGTCGGCGGTTGTCAAATTCCCGCTCCACGCGCTGTTTACCCGCCGCAATGAACCGTTTTCTTAATTCCATGTCGGTCAGCGAGCGTAGCATGGTCTCTGCCAGTTTATCCGGTTGACCGGCAGGCGCCAGAAGGCCGGTTTTTTCATTTTCCACCAGCTCCGGTATCCCCGAAATATTGGTCGCTACGACCGGCAGTCCCATGGCCATGCTCTCCACCAAAACGTTGGGGATGCCGTCCCGATCTCCATTGGGAGCCACTTCACAGCCCAATACAAAAAGGTCGGCATTTTTATAGTGCTCCAAAACCACTCGATGGGGTTGGGTCCCCAGCAGCCGGGTCACGGATCCCAGCCCCAGGTCATTGATGAGCGCTATAATTTTTTCACGGTCTTCGCCCCCGCCGATATGGGTGTGGTGCAGAGCAACCCCCTGATCGCATAGGATCCGGAGCGCTTTGTAAATCGTAGGCAATCCTTTTTTTGCGGTTAGACGGGCAATGGTCAGAATCTGATAAGGCTCGACGGGAATTTTGGGTGTTTCATTTCTATCGCAAAAAAGTTTGATATCGATTCCATGATAATTGCGATGGATCGGGGTGGCGTGTCCATCGGCAATTTCACGAAGATATTTTCGATTGTATTCAGTGCAGGTCACCACAAACCGGGCCAGACCAATCTTTTCGCGAATTTGCCTTGGATCCGAGGTATAGATATCTTTGGCATGGGCGGTGAAACTAAACGGCAAGCCCGTTAAATGGCTGGTAAACATGGCAACCGATGTCGGGGAATGGGCAAAGTGGGCATGCAGATGGGTGACGCCGCTGGCCGGCAAAAATCGATGCGCCAGATATCCGGCCTGCAAAAGATGCTTGATGGTGGCGGATTTGTGCGTTCTTAAAAATCGGCGGTAGGCAGCTTTGAGAGCAGCGGCGTAAACCCCGGGTTGTTTTGCAGCCAGAAATAGGTTGTGATACAGCAGCCGCGGCAAGGGCTTTATCAGCGTTTCGGGCAGATAGTCCACTGTGGCCCGAATCTTTTTAACACTATCGTGGCTGAAATTTTCCCGCGGGCGACGCATGGAAAACAGATGAACGGTAAAACCGAGGGTTTCAAGCAAAAGGATTTCGTTGGAAATAAATGTTTCGGAAATGCGGGGATAACCTTTCAAAATCATCCCCAGAACAGGAGCCCGGGAGGTTGAGTGATGAAGATCACGCATTATGTGGCTCTTGACTTACATCCCATTTTTAGTCGATTAAGCCAGTTGCTTAGGCTAATTTTAGATTTTAGATTGCAGATTTCGGATTTGTTGTATCGCTCCGCTCTATCATTATTTTTTAAATTGACAGAATTCCTTAAATCCAAAATCTCAATTCCAAAATCCAAAATTTTTGACGAGTAAAAATGGACTCACTTTTTAAAAGTAACCATGCAAAAGAAAGCATGATTTTCAGCAGCCCACCCGGCAGGTATTACGCTTTGTTGCACCTGAATTCAACCAGACGCCTTCGCATGGTTTCAATGCCGGTTAATTTAAATCGGGAAATCGCTTCGCGATAGGGTCCGGGATTTTCCAGCAGACAAAAAATTTTTTCCCGTAAAATATCGGGTGCATAATCCGCCCAGGGGATATAATCCACCAAATTTTGCCGGTGAAAAGCCCGTGCACGAATAATTTGCTCCTGCCGCGGGGTCTCCCGAGGAATGACCAGGCTGGTGGTTCCCTGACCGAGGATTTCACAAAGGGTGTTATAGCCTCCCATACTGACAACGACAT
>JBAVYC010000999.1:0-3745 GCA_049698595.1 Desulfobacterales bacterium
ATAACCAATAACTGATAACAAATAACTGAGGGTACCGATGCCACGATCGTTAAAAAAAGGTCCATATGTTGAACCGAAACTCATGAATAAGGTGCTGGTGACCCAGGAGTCCCGAAGCAACAGAGTCATCAAAACGTGGTCAAGACGTTCAACGGTTGTTCCGGAAATGGTTGGGATTACACTGGCCGTTCATAATGGTCGAAAATTTGTACCGGTGTTCATATCGGAAAATATGGTGGGGCATAAATTGGGTGAGTTTTCACCTACCCGCACGTTCTACGGGCATGCCGGTGATAAGAAATCCAAATTGAAGAGATAATCCACATCCAGGACTTTTACATATAAGCAAAAAGGGTTAGCGACATGGAGGTTAGAGCTGTTTCAAAATATGTTCGCATTTCACCGCGCAAAGTGCATAAAGTGATTGGTGCCGTCAAAGGCAAATCTGCGGAAAGCGGGATTCAAATCCTAAAATTTATGCCTCAAAAAGCGGCGAGTATACTTGAAAAGATTGTCCGATCAGCCGTTGCCAATGCGGATCATAATGCGGACGTTGACATCGATTTGCTGATTATCCGTAACATCACCGCAGACCAGGGGCCTACCCTGAAACGCTGGAAGGCGAGAGCACGGGGCAGGGGAACGCGTATTTTGAAAAGGACCAGCCATATTACGGTTACTTTAGCTGAAGAAACGTCGGAATAGCAAAGGAGGTAGAGTTTGGGCCAGAAAGTAAATCCAATTGGATTAAGACTTGGAATCGTTAAAACCTGGGAATCTAGATGGTTCGGCGGAAAGAACTATGCCCAGTATATTCTGGAGGACTATAAGCTGCGGACTTTTATCAAAAAGAAGCTTTATCATGCAGGTGTTTCCAGGATTGAGATTGAACGATCATCCAAGCGTGTCCGGTTGAGAATCTATACCTCCAGGCCGGGGATTGTGATCGGCAAAAAAGGATCTGAAATCTCGCAACTGAAAAAAGATGTCGAAAAGATGACCACCCATGAAGTACTCATCGACATCCAGGAAATCAGAAAACCGGAGATCGAAGCCCAACTCGTCGCAGAAAATGTCGCGCTGCAAATTGTAAGACGGGTCGCATTCCGGCGAGCCATGAAGCGCGGGGTTACTTCCGCCATGCGATTTGGTGCACTGGGTGTAAAGATTATTTGCTCCGGACGGCTGGGGGGTGCTGAAATGGCCCGCACTGAATGGTATCGAGAGGGAAGAGTACCGCTGCATACGCTCAGGGCGGATATCGATTACGGGTTTATTGAAGCGCGCACGACCTACGGAATTATCGGCGTCAAGGTATTTGTTTTCAAAGGCGAGGTGCTGAAAAAGGATCAAGTCGAGATCGCGAGTTAGTTTTTACAATGTTGTGAGTTGCGCGATACGGTTTAACCGGGCTGATAAAGATGGCGCGGAAAGCAATCTACGCAACGAACAATAGGAGACGAAGAATATGCTGAGCCCCAAAAAAGTAAAATTTCGAAAACAGCAAAAAGGGAAAATGAGAGGTGTCGCCCGTCGTGGCTGCACATTGAATTTTGGAGAATTCGGGCTGCAGGCGACCGAATGCGGGAAGTTGAGCGCCAAACAAATCGAAGCGGCCCGTATCGCGATGACCCGCCATATCAAAAGAGGGGGTCGCATCTGGATCCGCATTTTTCCGGATAAACCATTTACCAAGAAGCCTGCTGAAGTCAGAATGGGTAAGGGCAAAGGATCCCCGGAAGGATGGGAGGCCGTCATCCGTCCCGGCAGAATACTTTATGAAATGCAGGGCGTTACCAAAGAATTGGCCCAAGAAGCCTTGCGACTGGCGGCCCATAAACTTTCAGTCAAAACCAAATTTATTGAGAGGAGCGATAGCATATGAAAGCCAGTGAGATTAGAGACTTGGACCTGGAAGAAATGCATCGCAAAGTATCGGATCTCAAAGAGGAATTATTTAATTTGCGGTTTCAACACGAAATCGGTCAGCTTGAAAATCCTCAGAGAATGAAACTGACGAAACGAGAAATTGCCAGGTTAAAGACAATTATCGGAGAAGTCACCATAAACCAAACGAAAGATAAAGAATAGTGGCTGGCATGAAACAACGAGGAATGAAAAGACAATTGATCGGTACGGTCACCAGCAACAAGGCGGATAAAACGGTTACCGTGCTGGTTGAACGATTGGTTAAGCATCGCTTTTATTTAAAGTATGTTAGAAGACATACCAAATTTGCCGCCCATGATGATCAGAATGATTGTCGGATTGGTGACAAGGTGCTGATTTCAGAATCCCGTCCACTGAGTAAAACCAAAAGATGGCGGGTAGTCACAATCGTTGAAAAGGCTGTTTGATTGTAAGGGGAAGAGGGAAAAATGATTCAAGCAGAAACACGATTAACCGTGGCCGACAATTCCGGGGCCAAAGTGCTTTATTGCATTAAAGTGATCGGCGGCTCCCGCAGGCGGTATGCATCTATAGGGGATATCATAGTGGTGTCCGTCAAAGAAGCCATACCGAATGCCAAGGTAAAAAAAGGAGAGGTGCTAAAAGCCGTTATCGTTAGAACCAAGAAAGAAATCAGAAGACCGGATGGATCTTTTATCCGATTTGACGACAATTCCGCGGTTTTGATTAATGCGGCCAGAGAACCCATCGGTACCCGTATTTTCGGTCCGGTAGCTCGGGAGCTGCGCGCTAAACGGTTTATGAAAATTATATCATTGGCACCGGAGGTGTTGTAATTGACAAATTACGAATGCCCTTTATCTTTTATAATCCGTTGTCTAAGAGTGGGGTCTGAAATTCGTTCCGCCGCCGGCGGATCATCGGTCATTCAAAAGGCCCTGGAGAATAACTGCTTATGTTGACAAAGAAGAGCTATATAAAAAAAGATGATAAGGTAAAAGTCATTGTCGGCAAAGATCAAGGAAAAATCGGTAAAGTACTTAAAGTCGATCGCAAAAAAAATCGCGTCCTGGTCGAAAAGATAAACATGGTCAAGCGTCACAGCAAGCCGACCAACCAGAACAGACAGGGTGGAATTGTTGAAAAAGAAATGCCGATCCAATGGTCCAATGTCATGGTGATGTGTGGCAAATGTGTTGGCCCTGCACGGATCAAGATGCAGCGGCTGGAGGATGGGAAAAAGGTTCGTGTCTGTGTGAAATGCAACGAAGCGCTGGATACATAGACATGTGTGCCGGAGGATCAGAATGTCACAACTAAAAGAGTTTTACGAAAAAGAAGCGGTTCCGAAGCTGATCGAAACTTTTAATTTTAAAAACATCATGCAGGTTCCCAGACTTGAAAAAGTGGTTTTGAATATGGGATTGGGAGAAGCGATTCAAAACATCAAGTTGCTGGACGCTGCGGCTGCAGAACTTCAAATCATTGCCGGTCAACATCCGGTGATAACACGGGCTAAAAAATCAATTGCCGCTTTTAAGCTGAGGGAAGGAATGCCCATCGGCTGCATGGTGACCTTGCGGCGCAATCGCATGTACGACTTTTTTTATAAGTTGGTGAATGTCGCTCTCCCCCGGGTTCGCGACTTCAGGGGTATATCGGGTAAAGCCTTCGATGGCCGCGGCAACTACTCTTTGGGGATCAAAGAACACATTATATTCCCCGAGATAGATTATGATAAAATTGATAGACTCAAGGGGCTTAACATAAGTGTCGTGACTTCGGCCCAAAATGATGAAGAGGGAAAAGAGCTTCTTCGGTTGTTGGGGATGCC
>JBAVYC010001000.1:0-4706 GCA_049698595.1 Desulfobacterales bacterium
TGGCGTACTGTGTTCTACATGCCGGCAGCCCAATGATTCCCTTGGCATCCAGGCTTTCAAGAAACTGCCGACATTCAACACTTTTTAGCTTTCCGGTGGGCCTTTTCCATGAAAATAATTCGCAAACTTCGCCGACAATCAAAACGGACCCGTTTGTGCCCATTTAAACAGCCCCAATGTCTGCGCACTATGTAGCTGTTAAGAGCCCGCCCATGACCCCGCGTAAAAGTAAAAAAGACCCCGCCCTCGGAGTGGGGCCGATGTGCTGGCGGTGGAGTCTACTGAGCTTCGGGCAAATTGAGGCCGGCAATAATACGCTCTATTCGAGATAGTCTTTGCTGGATATCCGCCAAGGATCGTTCAAGGCCTTTGCAGCTATCACAATATTTTTCAGGGTATTGGACCTGTCGAAGGGTACCGATCACAGAAGGGATGATGTCCCCCAACGCGGTCGGTCCGTTTTGGTTTTGGTCACCGGAGCAGGACTGGTCCGAAGGAGGATTTACTGCGATGGGTTTATGAACGGCAATCGTGTTGGCAGGCTGTTGACGCTGTTCAAGGAGCAAGTTGACGGCATCGACAAAAGATAGTCGATGAGCCGCCATGATCATATCGATGGGGTTGAAGTTCTTTTTGCAGCAAAAGCATCGGGCCAGATTGGTGGATTTATTGATGGCGGTGTCCCGGCCGCCGCATAGGGGACAATCAAATCTTGGGCGATTGCCATCGTTCCGATTGAAAGAAGGGATCACCGAGTCGATGGGGAATTGGTTTCGCAGGTATCGTAATTGCTGAGCAGAGAATCCTCGACGGGTCATTTTTTTGGGGTTCGCAGCGAGTTTCCATTGATGTGTATGGTTACGCAGCGGTGTTTGAGCCGGTCAAGCAAAGCGTCAACCATGGGTTTGGCATCGAACAGATCATACCAATCATCATAGAGCAGGTTGGTGGTGATGATGGTGGCTTTTCTGCGATATCGTTCGCCCATGAGCTTGAAAAAGGCATTGACCTGCTCGGATTTAAGGGTCAGATATCCCAGCTCGTCGATGACCAACAGGTCATATCGGCACAGTTTTCGGATCAGTTTGTTTGTAGAGCGGTCGGCCAGCGAACTGTACAATTCGTCGAGCAGATCCTGGGCGAGGAAAAAGCGTCCGCGGTAGCCGGCGATCAGGGCCTTTCTTAACAGTCCGATGGCCAGTCCGGTTTTGCCTGTTCCCGTCTTGCCAATGAGAACGACATTGCATGCGTTTTCGACAAAGCCCAGCTGGGCCAGATCCATGATTTGCTTTTTTTTGACGGCAGGCTGTTTTTTGAAAGGGAAGCTTTCCAGGGTCCAGTCAAAAGGGATTTTGGCCTGAGACAGCCGGTAGAGCATACTCCGCTGCTGGCGATGGGCGTGTTCAGCGGCCAGAAGTCGATATAGGCTGTCGGTCAGAGCGCAGCCGGTTTTTTGGGCGAGTTCGAGTTCTTGTTCAAGGGCTTTTTTAAAGCCGACCAGGCGCAGGCGATCAAGCAGCTCATCGATTTTATTCATTGTCTTAGTCCAGTTCATCAAGGTCGAAGAAGTCTCCGGCGACACAGGACAGAACGATGTTCTCCAGCCGATTGAGGTCAAAGACGCCATATTGAACAGCGCGTGCAACTGCCTTTTCAAAGGGCCTTTTCGGATAATCTCGTTTGATGGCCAAAAGGCGTTTTAGTTTTTGGGTGGCAGCGCTACGGTAACGGGCGACGATGGCGGCGACATATGCGTCCAGGTTTTGGCTGTGGCCGGTGAGTTGACGCATCAACGGAGCGGATCGTTTTGCGGTCTTGCGGGCCATGGGCTGATGGTGCCCGGTCCGGGTGCTTTTGGCGTCACGCTGGTCGATGATGCGCGCATGGGTGGCCACCTTTCGGTGGTTGTGGAAAATGCGTAGATCATAAAGGCCCTTTTGTATTTCGACGATTTTTCCGCACAGCCGTTCGGGCACGCTGTATCGGTTGGTGTCCACGGTGATATAGCCGTATAGGTCCACCGTGCGGGTAAGGGCCTGGTAAATCGGCGGGGTGACGGCCGGAAGCGGCTTCAAAAAAGAGCGTTCGCTCTGATAAGCCTGTCTGGCGGTCATGCCAAGGGCACGTTTGATGGTGTTGTTGGCGACCTGATCGCACCAGTTTCGGGCAGCATCATTGAGGGAGTGCCAGTCGTCAAAGTCCTTTCCGGGCAAGAAACTGTTTTCGATGTAGTGGAAGTTTCTCTCGACCAGAGCGCTGCGGTTGGCGTGGCCGATGGCGTGTGGGACAAAGCGCATGCCGTAGATGGCCCCAAAGACCTTGATCTCCGGGGCAATGATGGCATCCGGTCCACTGCCTGCGGCCACCAGCACGCTGGTGTTGTCGATGACACAGGTTTCTGATGCACCGTCGAAGTAGTCAAGGGCGGTGGAAAGAAAGGCCTTGGCCTCGAACCGGGTAAAGCGCGGGTAGTACTGGAAAAAGAGCAGTCGACAATTGGCCAGCACCATGGAGGCACACTGGGCTTTACGGCGCTTTCCGGCAATGGACACCCTGTGCGGGGAGGTGTCGTGCTGGGATTCTTTTCCGGGCGAGTATGCATAGGTCCCGCTGCGCCGGATTCTTCCCGGCCGCAGGTCTAAGGAGCGGACCATGCGGGTGAGGCTGGTATAGGGAATGTGCTGTCCGTATTGATCGGCCAACTCGGCTTGGATCATAACGCAGTTGCCGCCAAATTGCTGATACAACTGACAGACCAGTTTCGCAAGCGGTTCATAACGGCTGGGCCGGCTGATCCGTTCGGGGGTCTGGCCGGCAAGGATGCGACGAATGGTCTTTCTGGACATCTTGATCTGCCGGCTGATCCCCCGGATGCTCTGGCCGGCCTGGTGCAAAGCGATCACGGTTTGACGGTCGGTTGCGTTTCTCATGGCAAAGTCTCCTTATTGTGCACTTAAGGCGATGAAAGGTGTCCTGGATATCGTTGAAGGGTGTTACCAGGCGATCCTGTTGAAAAGTGTCTTGATTGGGGTAGAACACTTGGCCAACCATTTTCTCCAGTCGGCCGAGGATAAGGGCTGCGGTGCGAAGGTCGTTCAGCCATCGACCCTCGGGGCCCAACTGGCCCTTTTGTTCGGCCTTTCGGGCAGCCAACGATTTGGAAAACAGGAGCGGATCGGTGACCATCTTTTCCCGCGCTGGGCGATTGGCCTTTTGGTAGTGCTGCCAAAGCTGGTCCAGTTGCCGGCTGGTCATCCGCTGTTGTGAAAGTGCTTTGACCAGCAGCCTGGCGTGGCCGGCGTTGGCGCGCGCCAACGGCACCAGCACCCGGCTGGCGCTCCAACTCGACAGATATCCGTCCCGCACGGCGTCAACCGCCTCTTTTGGCAATTGGTCGATAAGTGCAAGACGCCGGGTGACCCAACTGGGATGCCGGCCCATTTTGGCAGCAATCTGGTTCTGGGTCAGCCGATGGGTGGTCTTCAACTCACGTAAAACAGCCGCCTGCTCGAACACGTCCAACGGCCTGGCACCGTTTGAGGCCAAAAGCCGGCAAAGCGCTTCACAGGCATCCCCAGGCCAGATCAGGGCTTTGAGGGTGTCCAACCCAGCGCGCCGGGCGGCCTCAACGCGCTTATAGCCGTCGATGAGCACAAAGCCGGACGGATTACCGGCAATCACGACAATGGGCAGAAGCTGGCCGCAGCGCATCAGCGAGTCGGCCAGAGTGACAATAGGCCGCTGGCGCCGGATGCGGGTGTAGGCGTAGGCCAGATCCAGATGTGCGATCTCAACGGATCTTATGGCAATGGACTCTTGCATGGTCGAGCCCTAGCAGATCCAACGGGCAAAGTCCCACGAGTGATCTCTTTGCAAGATGAAGAATCAGCCAAGGGATTGTTGCAACCAATTGGAATCAATTGAAATATACGAGTTGACGCGTACCTCTTTGCAAGATCGTCCGGTTGTGCCGGCCTAAGCTCGTAATAGACTGTGATTGCATCAGATTTTTCCGGGCACGCGTACCTCTTAGCAAGAACCGCCCCGCTGCGACTCGTGGCCTCAAGGTCCCGTTTGAGCCGGTCACGACCCTGCTGAAGACGCCTGTTGCGGGCAACGTACTCCGGGTGGTGCTCACGATATTGGCGCCAGTAGTCCGGACGCTTTTCCGTCCATCGCTTCTGGCTGTCGCGCTTATTGTCACGGTAAGTCGGATCGCTGATTATTCGGGCACGGCGCCACCGCTGACGGCGTTTATTCTGGCAAGCTCTTCGGGAGCAGTATTCTTGATCAGGATTTTGAGGACGCCGCTCGAACCGACGGCCACAACACTTGCAGCGGCAGCTCACTGGAACCTCCTAGACTAAGCGTCATTTGATACGTTCCAGTATATCGCTCATTGGAACCCATCGACCAGCATGGGCCTGAGTCGATTGCGGGATGAATTGAAGGGCTAAATCACTGGATTGCTGGTGGGGTATTTCTGGGGGGCATAGGTGGGTCCGTTTTCGTTAGCGCCGAAGTCTATTCATCACCACCTGAACATCTCAATTGATAACTGCATTGCCTGGTATGTAATCACAGTTTAGACTGAATTAAGGTCAGCCACATAATATGGGGAATCTATAATTTAATAGATTGGTTTGGTATTATCATTTTCCAAGCTTTAAAATTCTGATTGCTCCATGAATTACTAAAACGAAAAC
>JBAVYC010001001.1:0-2372 GCA_049698595.1 Desulfobacterales bacterium
TTTCTGGGAACGAGCAGTGCTTGCTTTTTGAAAACTCGCAGCACCTTGCAAGCGGACTTGACCTGAAGAAAGGTGGCAAAGATCAACTCGAGACGGCTTTGAACTTCCTGATTGGGGTCTTTTCGTACAGTTCCTGTTTGGTCCCGGACAAGTCCAGCGGGCAGTGTGAGGGCCAACTCTCCTCGCTCGGCTTTGTTGATGAGGCCGGCAGTGAGTCGGGAACGGATCATGTGCAGTTCCATCTCAGACATTTGGCCCTTCAATCCCAGCAGCAAGCGGCCATTTGGAGCGCCGGGATCATAGATACCATCTCTGTCGGCAATCAGGCAATTCATATAGCCACAGACGTCAAGCAGGGGATACCAGTCGGAGCAATTTCGAGACAAGCGGGTGACCTCTGTGGACAAAATAATGCCCACTTGTCCCAAAGATATCTTGGCAGCAAGGTCCTTGAATCCATCGCGTCCTTGTGCGGATGAGCCGGAAGTGCCCAGGTCTGAATCGATGAAAATGATATCCGTTTCTTGCCAGCCAAGGTCAAGGGCGCGTTGTTTGAGAGCGTATTGGAGCCGCCGGCTTTCCTGATTGGAAATGACCTGATGGGGTGTAGACTGACGGATGTAAATCACCGCTGAGCGAGACAGATGGCCGGGGGTCACAAGATCGGAGTGCAGCATTAGCGATAACCTCCATAAGTACACAGGTAAGATCGGAAAGAATAGAATCTTGAAGGCTGGGACCAAGAGTCGTCCAAACCGAAGTCGGGTCGACGTGCCGACGAGCAGAGGTGCAAGATTTGTCCAAAATGCTTATGTTGGTAGCATTCAACCTTAATCCATTGAACGATCAACACGCAGCGGGCGCCATCCGTGGCGAGCCAAGATCCGATAGATCGTGGATGCGGGTACTTTTTTGCCGATAGCTGTTTGATAGGCTTTACGGATATCGGCCACCACAAAGGGGTTGCCTTTACGTGCCTTTTGAAAAAAGGGTTCAAGCAATTGGGCTTCCTGTTCAAAGGACATATTTTGGCGTTTGCGGCCACCTCGCTTTTTTGGTGCAATATGAGTTCCGGCACACTGGGCGCGGAATTCAGCTTGGAGGCGACAGACACTGGCCTTGGAGCGGCCAATAACAATACCAGTAGCGACCAAGTCGAGACTAAAGAGAGCCGGCAACAGAATCGATTGAGCTTTTCTGAGCTCATGCGCATCATTGGCAGTCTGAACAGTATCCTTTGCAATATTAGAAAGAAAATGAGAGATATGAGGTTTGCGACCCATAGAGATGAATTCCTAATAGATGATTGTGTAAAAGATATATTATTATCATATTGAATGCAAATAAAAAGTGCAAGTGAAAATAATATTTCTATAGAAAGCAAATTGAAGCAGCAGTGGTCGTTCATATCGCGCCCCCTTTTTCAGGAGAGATTCCCAATTGCCTGGCGAGGTCAAGCAACTCGGAAACAGCGTCAAAGGAGAGTTTTGTTTTGGTTAGATTCGGCGGGAGGGCACAGAGGTTGGTAGCACCCACGGGAATGCGTATCAGGATATCCTTTTGGTAAGCCACGAGAGCCTGGCGGGAACCTCGAGACGAATGGGACAAAGATACGAGGGGAAATCGCCGGCCATAAAGGGGATGGGCAGCGTCCACCACCTCGACCTCGGTCAGGTTGTTTTCAGACGGGTTGTTGAGAGGGGTATCAAGGTGGCATATCGTTCGACAATATCGATCATGACTGGCTGTTGCGGATGCTCCGTGAGCGCATTGATGATGCCGCATTTCTGAACCTGATCGGCAAGTGGCTTAAGGCGGGGATCCTGGACACGGACGGCAAGATAATCCATCCGGAGTCAGGAACTCCGCAAGGTGGGATTGTTTCGCCGGTACTGGCAAATGTCTACCTTCATTTTGGTCTGGACCTGTGGTTTGAAAAGCGGGTCAAGGCCCACTGTGAAGGCGATGCGTTCATCCTCAGGTATGCCGATGACTTCATATGCGCATTTCGCTACCGCGATGAGGCCGAGCGGTTTTACCATGAACTTCCCAAAAGACTGAACAAGTTCAATCTTAAAGTGGCACCAGAGAAAACCGAAATGATACGCTTCAGCCGCTTTCATCCTGGGATGCAAAGACGAATAAGCTTTTTAGGCTTTGAAACCTACTGGATGAGAGACAGTAACGGTGCCGTAAAAGTGAAGCAGAGAACGGCCCGCAAGAAGTTGCAAAGTGCCTGTCGGCGCATCAAGGAATGGATAAAGGACAATCGGCATTTGAAAGGGCGTGCCTTCATAGAGGCGCTGAATCGGCGGTTGCGCGGGCATTACAATTATTACAATATTCCCGGAAACTTGCCATCTCTTTGGTGC
>JBAVYC010001002.1:0-1611 GCA_049698595.1 Desulfobacterales bacterium
ATCAGAATCAAAGTCAAGAACTTCTTAGTCTTTTTGAACAAGCCGCAAACAATGCCAAAGTGATGTGCGTGCCAATCGACAATGCCAAAAAGGATCATGTTGTGATGTTTTGTAACGGTTACGGCGACATTTTACGCAAGCCTTTTTCGGTCAAAAATTCACCGGCAGGTGTCGATTTTTTGACCGATCAAGTGATGCGCTCATGTCGCCAGCGTGCCATCAGTGAAAAGCATGTCTTCTTCGGTGGAGAACAGGTCGGCTCTTTCGCCGACAATTTTGTTAGCACCTTACGTAACCAGGGATGGCTGGTAGCCGGCGTCAACGCTCATGAAGCCAAAATACAACGCGAGAACCTACAAGCCAGCACCGATCGGCTGGATTTACTGGGTATTGCTAAATCACTGCTCAATCGTCGGGCAGACTGTTCGCCGGCACAATCGGGTATTTATTTGAACATGCGCACGGTGGTTCGCCATCGCAGAAAGCTGGTGGGCATCACAACCGAAGTCCGAAACAGAATTCATACCGTTGTCGATCGTCTGTTTCCCGGTTTTCTCAACGAATCAAAAAGCGGGATTACACCATTTTCAAAGAGCTCGTTGTGGCTGATGAAAGAGCGCTTCAGCGCCTCGCAGATCCGCCGTCGTAGGCGATCAACGCTCATTGAAGCCCTGAGACGACTGGGCACAAAAAAGCCCGAAGACACCGCCGATATGCTTCAGCAATATGCCAGCCAGGTTCTCAAGCCACCGCAAGACTATGTTCACATGTTGCAGCTTTCGTTAGCCCAACATGTCAAACACTTTTGCTGTTTGCAAGAAAGCATTGGGCAGTTGGAAACAGAAATTGCCCTAAACCTGGCACAAACACAGGGCGCCTTTCTGACCAGTGTGCGCGGAATCGGTATCGTTTTAGCCGCCGGAGTCAGCGCCGAAATTGGCAATCCTTTTGAACAAAAGCCGCTGAACAATTTGGTTTCATATTGCGGTATCATCCCGCGCATCAAACAAACCGGTGGTCCCCAGGGTAATACCAAAACCGGCAAAGTGGCCAAACGCTGCAACCGGATACTTAAAGATTATGTCGTTAAATCCGCTTCACACCTGGGCTTACACGGTCCAGCCGATTTGAAGTCCGATTACCAACGCCGTGACGCCGCCGGACAACATGCTGACTTTGGTATGGCCCGTCGCTATCTGCGCATGGCGATGTGCTTGATGCGAACATCACAAATTTATCTGCCTAACCGGCTGCGTAAATCTGATTCCCAAATACAAGACCGGGCCGATTACTATGTGATGAGCTGGCCGCTATTGCGCGATAAATGGCAAAAATCAGGGGCCCTGGAAACCGCCTTTAATGCGGATCAGCCTTTGGGCCAATGGCGAAAAATAGTTCAGCAATTCTATGGGATAAAACTGACACTATAAATCTGACTCTAACTGGACTTAATCTTTGTAGTTAAAGGTTTTTGAGGTTTCGGCGGACAGGATGGCTTAGATTGAACTGCCGCGGTGTTCCTTTAATTGACAGGAATTAATTGACGGCTCAACTAAGAATGCCGACTCTGTCCGTCCGAACACATTAATTATGGCTCAAAGGTGCTTTGAT
>JBAVYC010001003.1:0-1501 GCA_049698595.1 Desulfobacterales bacterium
TTGCTGGGTCATTCGAATCTTCAACTATTGTCCGAACTGTGCACCCGCGAATCGAACCCTCGTGCAGGTCATGATCGAATCCGAATGGCAACCCTGGAAAGATATCAGGGAGGATAAGGACGCTTACAACGCAGAGAAAGAAATGGCAGGGGGGCAGGTACTGGAGCGACTGAATGATGTGTGGCCCGGAATCAGGGATCAGGTTGAAATGACAAACGTGGCTACGCCCCATACCTGGTGGCGCTTTACCCGGAATCGTCAGGGTGCTTTTGAAGGTTTTGCCATTACCGATAAAATATTCACCAAGAGCGTCAAACGAACCCTTGCGGGCTTAGACAATTTCTTTATGGCCGGCCAATGGGTGGTGCCGGGCGGCGGGGTTATACCGACCCTGGTGTCAGGAAAACATGCCGCCATGCTCCTGTGCCGCCGGGACGGCAAAGTGTTTCACACATCGTCTGAAGAAAAATAGTCTTGGTCCGCATCTTTTTTTTTACCAGACAAGTTGACGCCCCGCGGGCCTTCGAAGCACTTAAAAGGCTGGGCGATAGAATCTATGGGTTGAAAAATGTTGTCATTTGTATTATAGAATTAAACTGTGTTGCGGATTATCATTACAAAACGAAACAAGATAGAGGGGTTAAGATGTACAAACGAATCCTCGACTTGACGAAGCTTTTGAAAAAAAAGTCGTTTTTCCTGTTCGGCCCCAGGGGGACCGGGAAAACGACGCTCGTCAAAGACACGCTTTCAGAGGCCACCGTGATCGACTTGCTGGAAAATAAAACCTACCGTGAATATCTAAAAAACCCATCCAGAATTTCAGAACAAAAGTTAAAGCCGATTGTGGTCATCGATGAGGTGCAAAAACTGCCGGAAATACTAGACGAAGTCCATCGTTTGATCGAAGCGGAAAAGTTGACTTTTTTGCTAACCGGCAGCAGCGCCCGCAAACTTAAAAGAGGTGGTGCTAATTTGCTCGCGGGAAGGGCCTGGTGGGCCGAGTTGTTTCCACTGACATCAAACGAAATCCCTGACTTTGATTTAATGACCTATCTTAACAGGGGGGGGGTTGCCCGCGGTTTATCCAAGCGATGACTATGCTGAGGAACTATGGGCCTATACGGCTTTGTATTTGAAAGAAGAAATCCAGAATGAAGCACTAACTAGAAAAGTGGCCCATTTCTCTGAGTTCTTAGATTTAATGGCCCTGAGCAACGGTGAAGAGATAAGCTATCAATCCATTGCAGGTGACTGCGGCGTTTCACCCAATTCTATCAAGAATTATATCCAGATATTGGAAGATACCTTGGTGGCCTTTCAGCTAAAGGCTTTTACAAAAACCCGTAAAAGAAAAGCCATTTCCCGCTCCAAGCTCTATTTTTTTGATGTCGGTGTAACAAATTCGCTGGCAAAAAGGGGTGAAATTATGGAAGGCTCGGAACTGTTCGGCAAGGCATTTGAGCATTTTATCCTGCTGGAGGTGAGAGCCTTTTTGTCC
>JBAVYC010001004.1:0-4298 GCA_049698595.1 Desulfobacterales bacterium
ATATTCACGCTGTCTATGGCGGCAGTCTTGATAACATGGCTGATTATTTTGCTAAATACTGCGATGAATCTTTGCAAATTAGAAAATTGCGAAGAGCTATAGAAGACAAAAATACGATGCCATTAAGTAAAAAAACACTGCGTCAACCCGGCATACTGATGGGTGCTGTCCAGGCACTTGGAGGCCTATTGGGTTGTAATTTATAGCCCATTTGTTGACTATTTCACCTGGATTTCGTTTTTATAGCCATTTTGGCGTAGTTTCATATAAGTTGTTAGTTGTCCAGTTTTTGAAAGATAGAAAAAAACATGCTATATATAATCCCATGAAGTTGAATTCTATCGTCAATCGCTATGTTTTAACGGAGATGCTGGCTCCTTTCAGTATTAATGTAATCGTATTCACCTTTTTGTTTCTGATGGCGGAATTGGTCAAAATTACCAACTGGATCGTCAATTACAGCCTCAGCATATTCTCGGTGTTAACGCTGATCTTTTTTACCATGCCCTGGTTTTTGATGTTTATCATCCCCATGTCGGTCATGCTGGCAGTGGTCTTGACTTTTTTACGGTTATCGGGCGACAATGAAATTGTTGCCTTGAAGTCCTGCGGCTTGAGCATTTATGGTTTGTTGCCTCCGGTTTTGATTTTTAGTTTTGCCGGATTTCTCCTCACCCTGTTCATAACCGTATACGGGGTGCCGAAGGCCAAAGCCACTCTCGAAAATATGGTCCTTGAAATGGCGGCTTCCAATGTCGATATCGGATTGAAGGAGAGAACCTTCAATGATGCGTTTAAAAATGTGATGCTATATGTAAACAAGATCGATTTAAATCAAAAAAAGCTGATTGACATTTTCATTGAAGACAAGCGACAGCAAAACATCATTTCCACCGTAGTTGCTCCGGAGGGCCGCCTGTTCAGTGAGCCCGGAAAATTTATCTTCCACATGGTGCTGTCCAATGGAACCATTCATCAAACCAACCTCAAAGAGCACTCGGCAAATTCGATTCGATTTGACACCTATACACTGAGTCTTGATTTGAAAAAAGAACTGGAAAAGGCCGAAGAGAGAGAAAAAGGCCGGGAGGAAATGAGCATTGCCGAGCTGCAGCAGGTTGTTGATGAATCCACCGAAAAAGATAAGGATTATTATAAAGCCCAGATTGTAATGCATCGGCGATTTGCACTTCCCGTTTCCTGTCTGGCATTAGGCCTTCTTGCGTTTCCGCTGGGCCTTCAAACAAAATCAGCCAAACGGTCTTCCGGATTAATCCTGTGTCTTTTTTCTTTTTTACTTTATTACCTGCTGTTAACGGCGGGCTATACCCTGGGCAAAAAAGGTATCTATCCCCCGGCCATTGGGATGTGGCTGCCGAATTTGACCATGGCGGGCATCGGCGTGTATTTCCTTTTTCAAGCAACCAAAGAAAAGACGCTAAAAGTTGAACGTCTTTTACAGCGGATTGGATTACTTTTTTCCAGACTGCGTCATTTCAAACATACCCAATAATTCCGATATTAAACTACCACTTCAAGTCTACTGCAACGAGATGTGAGTGAATAAAACAATATCCCCATAATTATCAAGTCATTAAAGAAGTTATCATGGTTAATACTATACCATTTTGTTGCAATGCCAGGGCATTTAATCATGCGTGAACCTATTGGTCAACGATTAGGTATATAACAGCTAAAATCTTTAAAAATCAATTAGATAAACTGGCTTCGTCTACTTTATTAAAGGTTGAGCACCAGATGCTAAGCGCCCGTCCTGTAAATTAGAGGTTGCGGATTAGGCCTTTTTTATGATATAGTATAATTTATTATTGTTAGATTAAAATTATACTATACCATAACTGTGAGGGCCTTTATGAGACCCAAAAAGTTCACCAAAAAAGATATCGTTGAATTGTTCTATCAAGAGAAGATTCTCACCAAAAAGCAGTTAACTCAGACATGCGGTTGTTCGAATATGACCGCATGGCGGATTCTCAGTGAACATGGATACATCACAAGCTATAATTTCAACGCCAAATATTACACGTTGACCGATATCGCTGTTTTCGACAAAAATGGGCTATGGTCATATCGCAAAGTTCGTTTCAGCAAATATGGTTCGTTAACCAATACGGTGGTCGCAGTGGTTTGTAACAGCCGATGCGGGTTAGAAAAAAATGAACTGCAGCAACTTCTCGGCGTCAATGTTATCCCCATACTTTCCAAACTTTATCATCAAGGCAAGCTGTCTAGAGAAAAAGTGGATAGTATATTTGTTTATTTGCAAACAAATGAGGAGCAGCGGCGCAGACAATTAAGCAATAGAGCCTGTGATACAATAGAAAAGAAACATCCGAAGTTGCCGCAACCAGAACGGATTATAGCGGTTTTGGTCGAACTGATACATCGCGTTGAATTGCAGCCCCGGCAACTCTCACGGCGTCTTTCACGCAAAGGCATAAAAGTCACTATTACCGAGATCAGGGCCATATTGCAGCATTACCAACTGACAAAAAAAAATCGATAGAAATGCTAAGACTTCGAGCAGATTTGATTCGTCAAGTTCATCCACCCCTGCCGGATTATTGTTGCTTACCACAAGGTTATGTATTGAATGTCACTACCGGTGATCAGTTCTGTGATCACTGCGATAATTGCAAATTACGACGTCAAAGAACTATAAAGCGCTATCCGGTGGGAATTTTACTTGGCCAGCCTGTGTTGAGGCATCAAATCAAAAAGTGTCCGGTTTGCAAAACAGAATATCGTTATGAGAAGATAAACGCCCTGGTAGCGCGTCATAGCAATTATGCTTATGACATCATTGTTGAAGTTGGGCTTCAACGCTTTCAGCGTCACCGCCAAAACAACGAAATTCAAAAAGACATCCAAAACAGCTATGGTTTAGTTGTGCCGGAAAGCAGCATAAACGATCTTGCCAATTGCTTTTTGGATTATCTGGCCGCGGTTCACTATGCCAATGCAGCCGTGATTCGGCAACTGTTTAGCGACAATGGCGGCTATGTCGCTCATTTTGATGGGACCTGTGAAGTCGGCACAGATATTTTGTTTACAGCGATTGACGAAATCAGTGCAATTGTTGTTTTAACCTGCCGAATGCCGACGGAAAATGTTAACGACATCACGCAATTTTTTGAGAAATGCAAAAAGTTATATGACAACCCATTGGCAACGATGCGCGATCTCAGCAAGAACATCGCTTTGGCCAGAGATGAAGTGTTTGCAGATGTTGCCGATCTGATTTGCCAGTATCACTTTTTAGAAAATGTCGGCAAAGCCCTTTTTAAAGAAACTCACCAGCAACTGACTTCCCGATTGCGCAAGCTGAAAATAAGGCCGGGGCTGAAGTCATTGCGCAATGGATTGGTCAGACGCAGCAAAAATGTAGCACCCATCCCAGAAAAAGAGTTCAATGCAATTCTCAACAATCCAGATAAAACGCAGCAATTTGATCATGTCATGCTCCTTAAATACTTGACGTATTTTATTTTTCGATGGTTAGACGATTATTGCTGTGAACTGAAAGGCGAATATTTTCCATTTGATCAACCCAGTCTTGTCTTCTATAATCGCTGTGTTAAAGTCTATGATTTACTCACCGAACTGCTTGCTGCGGCTTCGTTAACAGGCAGAGAAAAGCAAACATTGTCAAGTATTGTGCGTGTTTTGGAGCCTGTCAGAAATGATGAAAACTTAGTCGACATTGCCCAAGATCTTGAAAAGCAAGTCAATATTTTTGAAGAACTCAGAGATATCTTACGATTCAAAAGAGCGGATGGCAAACCAATTTTGCGTCAACGCCCCCCGGGGTCGACCATTAAAGATGCCAGTCAAATTGAGAAAAGACTCAATGAATTTCGCCAACAATTGCAGACAAGAACAACTGCTAAAGATGCGGTGATTGTAAAAAGTTCAAAGATCATAATTGATTACTTAACAAAGTATTCCGACAAACTCGTTGGGCATCTAATCACTCTGCCAGCAAACAACGCGGTCATTTTGCTGGATCGAACCAATAATCTATCAGAACAACGGTTTGGTAAAACTAAAGCAGGATGGCGTCGAAAATTAGGAACTAAAAAGCTGACACGACATCTGCAGGCAGCTCGTCATGAGGAATTTCTGGTCGCCAATCTTGAGAGCCAAGACTATATTCACGCTGTCTATGGCGGCAGTCTTGATAACATGGCTGATTATTTTGCTAAATACTGCGATGAATCTTTGCAAATTAGAAAATTGCGAAGAGCTATAGAAGACAAAAATACGATGCCATTAAG
>JBAVYC010001005.1:0-3623 GCA_049698595.1 Desulfobacterales bacterium
TCGTTCCTGAAGGATGGCGCATCATCCCCAATCCCTATCCGACGACGGATGCCAGCCTTCAACGCGGACACAAGATCTATCAGAACTTTTGCATTGGCTGCCACGGCCCCATCGGTGACGGCATGGGACCGGCGCAACCCTGGATTTATCCGCCACCGCTAAATTTTACGATTTTAAAAGGCAGAGAAATATCCGGCGGCATCATATATTACCAATTGATGAACGGAATTACCGGATCGGCCATGCCGTATTTCAAACGTGATCTGGAATCGCAGAAGATTTGGGAGGTCGGTGATTACGTGGCGGTTTACTTTATCAATCAAAGTGATGCCAACACAGAGCCCCGCGGCATCGACTCGGCCTGGGAACCGTGATTTGGGTGTTAATGGTTATCTGTTATTCGTTATTAGAAAAAAGATTGATAAAATCAATCGCATCAATAACCGATAGCTAATAACCAATAACTAATAACTTTTAGAACTAACTATGTATTATCCTTATTACATCGCCTATATGGTGGCCGGTTTTGTGATCAGTATTGTGGTGTTTATCTGGGCGCTGAACAACGGCCAGTTTAAAGACCAGCAGCGGGCGCGCTTTATCCCGCTGGAAAATGATCCAAATCCGAATCCGGTAAAAGCATCGCGATCTGCTCGCATTCAGACCATTGCCCTGTTTTCGCTGGTCTTCATCTGTCTATCGTGTTCCATTGTGGTCATTACGTTTGCTTTGATGAAGGCCGCAAATTGAGGTTTCAGTGTTCGGGTTTCAGAATTTTGTGACTCGCCCGCCTGACACCTTTATAAATTATCAGCGTGCTTGCTGTTCACCAGGGTTAGCTTTTTCCGAACGTCGTCTCGGAAAAAGCTTGGTCGTTTAAAAAATATTTTTGTGCATTTTCAACAGTCCATTCTCCGCCGGCGGATCCGGGTTAGGGTGGTAAGAAGGAAATAAGTTATGAGATATTTTGAGGTATTGGGAATACAGCATTTTTTCATGTATCTGTTCCCGGCGATTGCCACGATTGCGCTCTTCATCATTGGCCTGGGATTCTATCATATTTATCGCAAGGATTCAGCAGAACGCGAAGTCCGCGTCATCGAGCGGTATCCGGGCGGGGTCGAAGGCCGCAACGCCCCGTTTCCATTGATCGCATACCTAATTATCTTGGGGACGATTTTTTGGGTACTAGCCTATATACTTTTAATTGGTATTTTAAAGGTTAAAATCTGATGGATCATTCAGAACATGAAACATCCGCAGTCAAGACATGGTTTCTCATCATGCTGATGGTGGGGTGGGTGGCATTCAAGGGATGGCTGGCGTATACCGTTATCGGTGATCTCGGACAGCCCGATTGGGACTACCGGCCGATAATGGATGTCCCCGCCGAGTCACCCTATGCGGTCGGTAATCCCTATCATGCGCTGCCCTATGCCCAGCATGTGCAAGGTGAGTTGGGCAAAGAAGAAAATCCATTGCATTTGTACGTGATTCCGTTTCAGGGTGTTGAATAAATGAAAAAAATAATTGGTTTTATCGTCGTTGTTGCAGTAGTCCTTTACGCAGCGTACGAGGCGTTGATGTATTATGACAATAATTTCCGCTATGGCCGTATGCGGGAAACCCCGGCGGTCAGACCTCAAGAAGTTCCGCTGTTTAATATGGAAGCAGGAATTGTGCCGGTCAACGCCGGCGAAGCGATCTATCGCGCGACGCCCGGTGTCGATCTGGTGTCTCCGTTGGATGCGGCCGAGCCCTTGGTTGTCGCCAGAGGCAAAGCCGTTTACCTGACGTATTGTGCCCAATGCCACGGCTACAACTACGACGGCAACGGTACGGTCGGTCAAAGTTTTCAGCCGCTGCCCACCGATCTGCGCAGTCCCGAAGTTCAAACCAAACCCGAGGGCGAATTATTCAAGACCGTCAGTTATGGTATCCCCGGCAAGCGTCAGCCGGCCTTGCAAACCACCGTTACCATTGACGATCGCTGGCATGTCATTGCGTTTATAAAATCGCTCGGCCTTCGTTAATCGCCAACAGAAAATCCTGGCCCAGCAAACGGCGCGACGCCGTCCCGGAAGGCAAGGCCCATGACCGGAGGGCAAAATCGTTTTGGTGTAAAGATCGGTAATCTCTCCGGTAGACGGCCTCGCTTTGAATGCAGCTCGTGCCTTTTGACCATGCCTCATTCGAAATTCCCAGATAAGGCGGAAGACCTATCACCCAAAGCCCCCGATGGTTGCGATCTTTGTGGACTTGCTCTGCGGGCCGGAAAGCATAAAGCGACCTTCTCGGACAAAACCTACCAATTCTGCTGCCAGGGGTGCCGCCAGGTCTTCAGCATCCTGATCGAGGCAACCGAATCGGGTGATCCAACCACTTTTCGGGACTCGGACCTTTTCAAGCAGTGTCGGCAAATGGGCATAATTCCGCTGACGGAAGCCGATCTGCTTGCAAACCATGCAAATTATCGACGGTCGCATGAATCCCTATCCAACCGCATCGAACAGCCGGAGGCCAACAGGCAGAACTCAATTCCAGCTGAAGGCGTTTTGGACCTCTATCTAAAAGTTCGCAACATGTGGTGCCCGGCCTGCGCCTGGCTGATTGATGAAAGTCTTAAAAAAACGCCGGGGGTGATCGATTCGGCCTGCAATTTTTCAACCGACAGACTTCAGGTTCACTATAACCCCATCAAAACCTCACCGGACCAGATTATCGACACCGTCAAGAAACTGGGCTACCGGGCCGCGGAGCCCGACGAGTCCAGGGATGCGCTTGAACGACGCCGGGAATTTATGCGTTTCGCCGTCTCCGCCTTTCTGACCATGAACATTATGATGCTGTCCTATGCGCTCTATACCGGCTTTTTTACCGAATTCAGCCGGGACACCATCTACAAGCTGTCCTGGCCGGCCTTTGTCATGGCGACCATTGTGATCGTCTACGGCGGCGTCGACTTATTTAAAAAAGCCTGGTCCGGCCTTACCAATGCCGCCTTTAGCATGGAAACACTGATCATCTTAGGATCCATGAGTGCTTATGTTTACAGCACGCTGAACCTGTTTGCCGGCAGCATTCATATTTATTACGACACGGCCGCCATGTTGATCACCCTCGTTCTTTTGGGCAAAACGTTGGAACGCCGAGCCAAAGGCAAGGTCCTGGAAGACTTGGAAAATTTTTTCTCCTTGAAACCTTCCAAAGTTCGAATTTGCACGGATGAATATCCGGCTGGTCGCTATGTCAGCGCCGATCATCTCTCAGAAAAAGATGTCTTTCGAATCGATGAAAATGAAATCATCCCCGCCGACGGCAAAATTATAGACGGCACCGGCACAGTGGATGAATCTTCCTTAACCGGTGAGCCGTTGCCGATCAGAAAGAAACCCGGCGACACCTTGCGCAGCGGCACCCGCGTCATAAAGGGATCATTCAAAGTAAGCGCTCAAAAGGTTGGGGCCGACTCGACTCTGGGTCAGATGATCGCCATCATCGAAATGACCCTGATGACGAAAACGCCACTGGAAGGAAAAACGGATGCGATTTTACAATGGTTTGTTCCTATAATTATAGCGCTGGCGGCCGGTACGGCGCTTATTTGCCTGTTAGTGGGAATA
>JBAVYC010001006.1:0-10801 GCA_049698595.1 Desulfobacterales bacterium
CGAAATACTGGTGTTTTTAGGTGTCTTTTATTGATTTTTCAATGTGTTACTGTGGTCCGACCCCAGGCGCCGTTACTGTGGTCCGACCCCAGGCGTTTGCTTCAGCGCCGAAGATCGGTAATCAAAAATCATTTGAAGTAAAGTGGTTGCGAATAACGTTTTTGTGCCCTAAAGATTTGGCACGGGTCCTCTTTCGTTTCGGCGTGCGACGCCAGAGATGTTTATATTAGCTACTTAGAGGCTGAGCCCAACAAACTAAAGAGAGATTTCTCATTAAAAATTTGGCAGGTCATTTTTGATGCACGGAAAAACTGAAATTCGGTTCAGCTGATCAATGTATCGATTTCTCTCGCCGAAGCCACCGCGGCAGGAATTCCTTCGAATATCGTTGGGAAATTAGGGGCCAAACCCAGGTCCTTCCACAATGCATCAGGGTCAACAGCAAGGTTAAAATTGTAGGTCCGCACGGCCCCTGGTGTCTCCAGTCCCGTGTGCGGGCGAAGACGGCGAAACGGGGTCAATAAGGCCGTCGCCAGTAAAGACAACCACTTCGGCAGGCTGATGACCCGCGCTTTGGGGAAGTGTTGCCGGGCGATTTTGAGAAAGACGCTCCAGCTTGAGGGCTGGCGGTCGCCCACGGGCAGAATGCCCGTATAAGCCTGCTCGGCGCAGGCGATAATCACGGCCGCGGCATCGGCAACGTGAAGATGGGTGTACGTGTTCTTTCCTAGGCCCGGCAGTATCAAGCGGCCGGCTTGCATTTGCCGGAAGTACAGGTCCCGCAGCCCATAAACATGCGGTAGGCGCAGGGCGGAGAAAGAAATGCCCGCTGAGCGGGCGATTTCCGAAAGGCGTTTTTCGGTCTCAACCTTGATCCTGCCGTAGTCGAGCACGGGGTCGGCCGGTGTACGGGCGTCGACCATTGACCGGCTACCACGGTAAACCAAGAGGCTCGAACTGTAGACAAAACAGCGTATACCCGCAGCCACACCCGCCTGCATCAAGGCCAGCGATCCGTCCAAAATGGAAGGCTTCAGCGTTTGGTAGGACTCGAACGTCGCCCGGGCGGCAAGGTGGATGATCCCGTCAACGCCGTGCACCGCCTGTTCAAGGCTTCGGTGATTTCTCAAATCGGCCAGGGCGAAATCGGCATCGAAATGGCAGATTTCGCAATCATCACCCGGATTGCGGATCATCAACCGCGGTTTATACCCATTAACAGAAAGCTGGCGGGCAACCTCATAGCCGATAAAGCCGGAGGCACCGGTTACCAAAAGTTTCATTTTTTTAGCGTTGGGAGCCATTTCTCACCTTCTACTGTGGCCAGGTCAAGCGACTCTATCCACCGCACGGCCCATCGCTGACCTTCAGCCACAGGCGCTGCGCCCAGCGTATCGATTCCAACCCCTCGCCCACGCCGTTGTGACCCGGACGCATGGGCGTCAGTTGAATCCGCACAGGGGGCCGGGAACGGCGTTACTGTGCCGCCAAGTGATCTTTGATCGCTTCAACACTCAAGCGCTCGATCATCTTTCCCAAGCGCTCGCCCTTTTTGGCCTCTTGACGGTAGAAATCGACTACCCGGGCGATCGCCGCCAGGGCACCGTCATCGTCGAGCCCGGTGGCGCATTGCTGGGCAATGCGCGGGCTGGCACCGACATTGCCGCCGACCACCAGATCCCAGCCATCCTTCTGCCCAATGAGGCCCGCATCGCGCACCCAGGACTCCGAGCAACTCAAATGGCATCCGGATATGGCCATCTTGAATTTGCCGGGCAAGGCCATACCGTGGTAAATCTCGTCAAGGGTCATACCGATTTTGAGCGCGTCCTGCTTGCCCAGTTTGCAGTACGTATTTCCGGGGCAGGTCCGGACGCTGCGGACGCACAACCCCACGGCTGCCCCTTTGTCCAGTTTGAGAGTCTCCCAGGCGCCATCAATATCCTCCTCTCTGAGTCCGATGATGGCGATGCGGGCGGCGCCCGTAATTTTAACGGCTTGGGCCTTGTATTTTTCGGCGACGTCCGCAATACGTCGCAAAAGCTCCGGTGTCACCATGCCGCAGGGAATGTGGGGCGCGATGGCGTAGGTCCCTGAATCGCGCTGCGGAATGGCCCCTTTTTCTCCCAACTTAAGCATCTTTTTCCTCCTGATCGTGGAATAGGCAAAAACCGGTTGGCGGTTCCGCCTTTACTAAACGGAAATATGGGTATGATTCGATTGATGGAAAGCGGCTATTACCGACTGAAATTGCAGTATAAAGATTTCATGTTTGCCCTGCAAGAGATATTTCCATTGTAATTCCTAAATGGTGATTCGGTAAACATTAGTCCTGTGAAAAACTCCCGCATAATCCAATCTAATCAGACCAACTCGAAAACAGCTTCTCGCATTAATTGACCGATTGGCAACTTATTCGGACATTTTCGCTCCACTTGGCTATAATCCACATCTGCCATTCGTCTGCGGACTTCAGATGATATTTCTTTGAAAGCTGATTTCGCTCTTCCAGGTTCCCCGTAGCAACGGCTATACATCAAATAACGCATTACATCACTGATAGGTACGTCATTATTGATTTCTGACTCGCAAATAGATGCGCAACCACTACAATAATGTGAGGCGGTTTTCCGAGCATACTGTTTCAAGTAATCTTTATCTTTATCTGAAAGCGTTTTGTTGTCGATTGCCGCTGAAGCGTTCTCTTTCAGAACTTTCATGTTTGTCATATAAGAGCAGATGCTCGCAATGCGGTTGTCATCCCAAACAGCTTTTAGCTTGGCTTGTTCTGCGGATAGACCCCTCCTTTCAAACCGGTTTAGCAAAGCTCGCTCTTTATCGCTAAGCGGACCCCGTTTAGTTCCCCATCCGGTCGCTTGTGTTTTCATAGCCGTTAAACCGATACCGGCTCTATAACATTCGTCAACAGCCTTTTTCATTTCCGCGGTGTGCATAACTCTAAAATTGTATGTAAACATAATGCCATCGATCCACCCCAGTTTGGCTGCACCCAGCAGGCATTCTTCCATATTTGAGTGGGTGCTGAAGCCGAAAAAACGAATTTTACCTCCGGATTTTGCTTCATCAGCCCAAGCCTTGATTTTTCTATCAGCCTCATCCGGGTTCGAAATACCGTGAAGGAAATACAAATCAATAAACGATGTGTTCATACTCTCAAGGGATTGATTGAGCGATTTTGTCATGTACGATGGATCTGATGTATCGGCTTTGGTGACTAAAAATACCTTTCCTCGATCCTCTGGGAATTTTTCAAAATATTTTCCGATACCCACCTCACTCTGCCCACCTCCATAGCCTGGCGCTGTATCCCAGTAGGTTATCCCCATGTTCAGCGCTTGTTTCATCAAGAGCAGATTAGACCAGTGAAATGCCCCACCTAAACTAAGAATAGATACATCTACACCCGTCTTTCCAAACGGCCTGGTTGGAACAACATTAAGCGGGGTCTTCTTTGGATCAGAGCCTACTTGCGCATGAGTTAGCGACTCAATTGGGGACAGCATTGATCCGATGCCAACTGCACCTGCTGTTTTTATGAAATCTCGACGTGAAAAATTACCGGCTTTCTTGGACATATTTAAAATCCTCCAATTCAGAATAAATCGATTGAATGTTAAACGCAATTTTCAGAATGAGGTTGCTGCAACTAAGTATGTCAACGGTGAGCTATGGTAAGCGATGTCAGCTCCATTTTCAGTGGTGCGATCCGGTGAGATCGAATATGAATGAGCGCTTTACCAAATTTATTAAATAATATGGCGTATTTCGTCAAGGATTTTTCCGGTGGAGCGTTGAAACGCTGTTTACAGTTTTCATTAGACTTTGCAACAAACCGCAATAACCGCTCTTTATCCAACAGTGTATCGATCCGTATCCGTGTAAAATCTTTGATTCTGATCATGGACAAATGCATTTAAATGCATACTAATAGGGTAGTAAAACATTGGTGGGAAAGACCTATAAGGGAATTTTACATATGGATACTGTTACACAAATAGCTTTAGGGGCAGCTGTTGGTGAGGCAACACTAGGACGAAAGGTGGGAAAACGAGCCATGCTGTGGGGTGGTATTTGTGGACTCTTTCCGGACCTGGATGTATTGATTCCGCTGGGTGATGCAGTAAAGGATTTTACCTACCACAGAAGCGCCAGCCATTCGCTTTTTGTGTTGGCCCTGCTCACTCCGGTTTTTGTCTGGTTGATTCTGAAAATCCATCCCCAGACAAGAATACATCTCAAAAAGTGGGGCTTGCTCGTATACCTGGCTTTTGCGACGCACGTCATTTTGGATTGTTGCACCGTATACGGAACACAAATTTTTTGGCCGCTGCGCACCCCGCCTGTCATGTGGTCGACCATTTTTATAATAGATCCTCTCTATTCGGTGCCGCTGATCGTCGGTGTTTTGGCCGGCCTCATTTTCTCACGTAAGACAAGGCGGGGTCATATCATAAACACCGCTTGTTTGTCGCTAAGTACACTCTATCTTTTGTGGTGTGTAGGTGCAAAATGGCATGTCGAGAATTTTGCCCATGCGTCTTTGCGTCAACAGAATATTACGCAACAAGCTGTGCTCACCATTCCGTCGGCCTTTAATACCTTACTGTGGCGCGTTCTTGTCATGGGTGATAAGGGATACTACGAGGGATATTACTCTCTTTTCGACAAAACGGACAGCATACAGCTTCGTCAATACCCGACTGATGCAGGGCTTCTACAGGCACTTGAAGAACACTGGCCGGTGAAGCGGTTGCAGTGGTTCACCCATGGTTTCTACTCCGTCCGTCAGATGGAGAATGATATTGTAATAGCGGATCTGAGAATGGGATCCGAGCCCTACTATGTATTTCAGTTCAAGGTGGGTGAGCTATCTAATCCTCATCCTATACCAACGAAGAGCGAGCGTGTGAGAATGGCGATGGGCTGGGACCAGCTGCAAAAGGTGTGGGAGCGCATCTGGAGAGACTTGGCGATCTAATCAAAAATGCATGTTATATGAAATAGAATAATCGTTCAAGAAGTGGATTATTCGAGTTAATAGATTCCTTTTTTCTCCGTAATTGATCAAATATATCTGTAATTCCTTTATTTTTAACATGTTGAATCTATATGAAATTTCTCGGCGTTTTTGGTTTTGTTTGGAAATATTTGACCTTGACGGGCACAATTTGAGCACAGTCCAGTTTCGGTAAAAATAGTGCTATTATTTTTCTTAAACCGCCCCTTTTGGCATCAAAATCATCACTTTAAACCCCAAAAAAAGTTAAAAATTTTCCTTCTAGCTATAACTTGACAATCTTGTTTGTTGAAAGTAAGTCAAATAAGGACACTACGTCCGCTTAATCCCCTCATCATTTTTACCCAATCGAGGTTTTAGCTTGTATAATTTAGATATGGGCGTGTTGACATTTTTTATTCTGGCAACTTACGCTGCTCAAATCATTCAGATTTACTTTTTCTCGGTGCCCAGCGCAGGATCAACCGTTGAAATGCTGTTCAAGGTAAAAAAGGATCCCGCGCGCGCTGATTACCATCCGGCTGCCGCAGCCATCCAATCGCGTACCAAAATGACGGTGTTGCTCCTAGCGACCCTCGCCGTAACAACCACGTCGTTGATCCCGCTGTTTACTATCGTTTATCCCCCGATTTTTAAATTGCTGGTCCCATTAACGGAAAAGCCGTCGGCGCTTATGAAAACGACCAGCATTTTGTTACTTGCTTCGGGCAATATTTTAACTTATGTGGCGGTGGTTACGCTGCGCTCACATGTAAGCTTCCATGCATTCGGTGAAACCACCCGGCTGCACACATCCGGTATTTACGCCTGCTCGCGAAATCCGATTACCGTCGGTCTGACCCTCATTTACGCCGGATTTTTTTTGGCGCTGCCTTCCGCAATAATGTTGTTCGGATTTATCTCTTTTTTATTGAATTCGACCTATCGGGTGAAAATGGAAGAAGTCTACTTGCAGCGCGCATTTGGTGAAGACTATGGGCGATATAGACGGCAGGTCGGAAAATATTTCCCGCCGACGTGGGCATTTATTCTGTCAGCCGGCTTTCTCAATGTGCTCATGAATATCCAGTATCCGGCAACCGATTTGCCGCTATGGGCGCTTTTCAAACCCTCGCCGGAAGCTTTCACGATCATGTTGATAATATGGTTGACCGCCATTTCGAGGGTACGGTTCCAGGCTGCGGTCTATGTGCCGCTGACCGCTTTAACGATATTTATGCGTTTATTCCGAATGGGAGATATTTTAGTGCCGATGTATTTTTTCCGGCCGTTTAATCTGTATCTGGACTCCCGATTTGTTCCGGATCTGCTTCACCTGCTCTATACAACGATGTCCCGCAAGGCATTCTTCTTCTGGATCATTGCCGCAGCAGCCCTGTTGACTGCGATTATCTGGCTCATTTGGCTCTCCTTTAAAACCCTTCACAACTACCTGCGGATGCCTCGCATCCGTAGTTGGATAGTGGGAATTGTGATGGCCGGCTTCGTCGTCCTGCCCCAGATTCCGAACGGAAACCTCTTTGATCACAACCGGTTCTTCACCCGGAGCTTTTTTCCACGGGTAATCGAAGAATTCGATTTCATTCTGCAGATAAAAGGAATCCGCGCCAAGCATTCGGCGGTGATTGAATCAGCCCTGCAGAAGAATCGAACAACGCCGTCATCATTGGATAAACTAAGCGGTGCCGATGTATATCTGTTTTTTATCGAATCTTATGGACACACCATCTTCGGTGATGCACGCCATTTTCCGAAAATAGAGCCTGATCTGGTCGCCCTAGAAAAGATGTTGAACGAACAAGGATTTGAGGTCGTATCCACTTTTCTCGACTCACCCACTTACGGCGGGGCTTCGTGGCTGGCCCATGCGACCCTTGCCAGCGGCGTTCACATCAATAATCATATGCGCTACAATTTATTGATTACCTCGCAGGTCAAAACGCTGGCCCGTTATTTCAATACGGCCGGATACCGCACGGTACGGGCGATGCCCGGGACTCAGTGGCCCTGGCCGGAGGGTGAATTTTATGGATATCAGGCCAAATACTATGCCTGGCACTTCGACTACCAGGGTCCCATGTACGGCTGGTCGACAATGCCCGATCAGTATGTACTCGACTTTATTCGACGTCGCGAAATGGAAACTGGAAACCAACCCCTGTTTGTTGAATTTATTCTGGTCAGCAGCCACGCGCCCTTTCACCGCCAGCCTCCTTATTTAGAAGATTGGTCGCTTATCGATGACGGCGCCATTTACAATAATTTAAAAACCGTTACCTTCCCGATTTTGTGGCCCGATCTGACCAACGCCTCCGAGGGCTATGTGTCCGCCATCCGCTATGACTTGACGGTCATTGCTGCCTTCATCCGGCAGTATGTCCAAAAGGATGCGTTGATCGTCATACTAGGAGATCACCAGCCGAACGTTCAGTTGACCGGCAAGCACCAACCCTGGCTGGTTCCGGTGCACGTCATCAGCCGTAACGCCGAACTTTTAAATCCCTTTCAAAAACGGGGCTTCCGGCCCGGTCTCATTCCCACACAGCCTCCGCCTCATCACGGGATGGAAAGTTTTCTGTTCGATTTTTTAGCAGACTTCAGTACGCCGGATAAATAATTGATGGGGGTGAAAGATGTATTGGTCTCGCGCCAGGTGCAAGTCCGATTAGACCGAACATGCCGGGAATCGATCTTGCGGGCATATTTTCTCTTCGAACCATTCCGGACAGTCGTCAGATCAAAGCCTGGATTGAGCAGCGTAAGGCCAAACGCGCCGTTGTAGTCGGGGGTGGCTACATCGGCATGGAAATGACCGAAAACCTGGTCAATCTCGGCCTTGCGGTTACGATCGCAGAGATGCAGCCCCATGTGATGCCTTTGCTGGATTCGGAATTGGGATAAACCAGTTCCCTTCGAAAAGGTCTATTTACATCCCGGCCATCATGTCGGTTACTTTCCAGGAGCGAGCCCGATCAGTTTGAAACTCATTTTCAGCAGAAAGGACGGCCGGGTGGTCGGTGCCCAGGCGATTGGAAGCGAAGGCGTTGAAAAGCGCATCGATGTCATTTCCATGGCTATCCAAAAAAAGCAACGGTCTTTGATTTAGAAGAAGCTGAGTTATGTTATGCGCCTCAGTTCGGTTCTGCCAAAGATCCGGTCAATATCGCCGGTATGATCGCCGCCAATGTGTTGAGGGGGGATGCGCGCATTGTTCATTGGGATGCGTTTGGAAAAAGTCCAGCCTTCATTTTTCTTGCTGCCTGACTAGGACAAATGCTAGTACCTGCCTGAGCTGAGTGCAAGATCTCCATAATCACTTTCTCAAGCTTTATGTCAGCGTCGGTTATACCAGCCTTACGGCAGGCGCGCGAGCAATATTTGACCTGATGCCAGCAATTTTGCCACTTCTTGCGCCATTGGAATTCACGCCCACAAACCCTGCATGTTTTTTTTTAATGGGTTCATTCCGCCGAATCCTGAAAGTTGGGCTGGATTTTTGCGGCAGCACCTAATATTCTCCCGGCCATTGCCATCCCGCTCAATGCAGCACCTTCCACCCGCTCAAACAGGTGGTGCGGGAGCCCGTTTACATCGATCGGTTTTACTGAAGCGCTGGCCATGTTCTAGCACCTTGTCAACTTTCATTAAATCAGACTGGAAACTTTTTTTTCGAGGAACCAGGTCGGGTTCTAAATATAGGGATGAAATCGGTAAAATAAAGATTATGGCTTAAAGATAACGCAGCATACCTGGACAAAGAATGATCGTTACGTAGTTTGAAAGCGAATTCGGCGGCCAGCGAGCGCGTTAGCCCTTCGACGGCCGCCTTGGCGCTGGCCACCGATGCGTGAAAGGGCATACCAGTTTTTACCGCTACGGTGCTAAAAAGAACTACGGAAGCACCCGTCTGGGATTTTTTTAATTGCTGTTTACAGCCCTGTATCACCTTGACCGCTCCCAGCAGATTAACGTTAAAATCCGCTTTAAAATCATCGATAGTCAGGCGCTGAAATGGCTTGAGGACGATGGTGCCCGGGCAGTATACCAATCCCTGCAGGGTTTCAGGCAAAGTTTCCAGGTCAAGCTTTTCGGCGGCCACATCCATTGGTATATGATGAACGCCTGAAATTTTTGCCAATGTGTCAGTAGTTCTCGATCCGACATAAATTTCGTGGTGGTCGTCGTTCAGAACTTTGACCAGCTCCAGTCCGATCCCTGAACTTCCTCCTATAGTAAAAATGTTTTTTTATCCATGACGTATCCTTTCTGCGGTGTTTATCTTCGGCAGCCGCCAACCGTTGCCAAATGTTCTTTAAGATGGAGACTTTAAGCACGAAGTTGCGGAAGATCAAGCGCAATTCGTTGATTTTCGGGAAGTAGGGGTTGTCGAGTAAAGCAGATTTTCTCCGGCAAATTCGCGACTACCTGGAAAACCGGAGGTGCGAAGAAGACCCCCGGAGCGGGCCAGGGTAACACTCGGCTGGTGGGCGATGATCTAAACGTTTTTCAGCTAGAGTAATCATGCGGTCGGTATGGTCTTTGCCGGTTTTTGTGGCGGGGAACCTTCCTTGATTCCTCACCAGCACACAGGCGGCTGCTTTGGTGGTTGTGGCGACCCCGACAACGTGCTATAGCAACCTTAAATCTGGACAGACGGTGGCCGATCGAATAGGATCAAGTATCACCATTGTCCCACAAACTTTTGAAATTTTTATAAGTTTGTGCCCGGCCGATATTTGGCTTTCTACCAAAATAGATCAGCTTTTTGATGATGCGGTGATCGATATGAACAGTTCTTTTTATTCTATCTACTCACACGGTTTCATACGGGTGGCAGTCGCGATTCCATCTGTCCGCGTGGCAGATTGTGCCAATAACGTCGAACGTACACTTCATCTGGCAAGCCGTGCTTCTGATAGTCATACTGCGCTTATACTTTTTCCCGAACTTGGAATTTCCGCTTACTCCAACGAGGTTCTGTTCCATCAGGATGCATTACTTGATGATGTACGGTCGTCGATAGCTTCGATAAAGACCGAGAGCCGGGGTATATTGCCCACTATAAAAAAGTGGCTTGAAGTATTTCTGTATCGTTTTTTTAAAACCAGCCAGTTTAAACGATCCGCTCTGCCGAATGCGCCCAAGGTAGGATCGGGTGGCTCGCTTTCACCACGCGCTGACTGGCAAGCACCCAGCGATTCTGAAGGCACTGCATGGCTTAAAGAGTTGGAAGAGAATGTTCCAGACTAGTTGCTCTTGATTCCTTATTTGACCGGTTTCCTGTTAAACTGGTAGGTGGTGTGTCGAAATGAAAAATTCGTTAACTTCAAACGTGATGATGATGGTATGATCGACATTGTGGCGTTAATGGATATCTTGGCACGCCAGCAGGTCAATAACGTCATGGTGGAGAAAGGTGCTAGAGTTATCACCAGCTTCATCCGACTGAAACTGGTGGATATGTTCGTGATAACGGTCGCCCCCAAACTGGTTGGAGGGCTTCCAGTGATCGACGCCCGCAGGATTAAAAACGCCTCGCATCTAGCGCTTACTGACATTCATTGCCAGCGTCTTGGTGGTGATTTGGTGGTATGGGCGCGTCCGAATTGGAGTAATGATGAAGCTGAATCCTGTTTTACTTATGCAGCTCCATCTGAAACCAAAATCATAGCGGAAGCGATGCTCGGAGTCGGTTTGGCCGAGGTGTGAATGAGAAAAGGCAGGGTAACAACCCTACCTTTTTCAGTTAGATTAATTTCAACT
>JBAVYC010001007.1:0-1729 GCA_049698595.1 Desulfobacterales bacterium
CCCATCATGTTGAAAACATTTGTTTCCTTGAACCCGACCTTGATTGCTTCGTTGCAGCCCTTACAGCTTCGGTTACCGCTGCGGCAGAAGATGATGAGGGTGTCGGTTTCCGGATTGAACTGCTCACGCAATGCCTTTCCAAAATCGGGGTTGTCCACTTCCACGTATCCTTTTTCGCCAACCTTCGTAGAAAGGAAGCGGATGGGAATATTGTAGGCGCCTTCTGGATGACCGACGTACTGGTATTCGGCCCGGGTGCGACAATCCACCAGAGATGCGTGCTCCGGGTCCTTTTTGATCATCTGAAAAGCTTCCGTCGGGGTAACATTGCCCCCAAGGTGCTCCTTGTTAGCCTCTTATGTGTAACCTCCTCCATATGCCAGGGAAGCGGTGATACATACGACAAACATCACTGAGAGAAATCTAACGCTGTTTTTTTGCATGTTCAACCTCCTTTGGTTGGGTGTTGTTAAAGTTGATTCACTCTGCCCCCTCATTGATTAATCCCGGGATTCGGCTCTTAGGAACAACCACTCTGGCATTGGCCGCGACCTCCCAAGGGGCCAGATCCTCCTTGCTCAAGAACAGTCCGGCATTGCCGTGGCAACTATTACAGGTCCGGCTTTGACGGGTGATACGCTGAATGCTGTGCGGGGTGTCCAGTTTCCAGGTCGGCAGACTGTCGAAACGTTTGAGTCCGTTTTTGATATAGGCGTCGAAAGTTTGCGGGTCGACGGGCGCATGACGAACCACCACGTAATCGTACGGCCGGTCCGTGCACTTGTCAGGATTCAATCCGATTTTAAACATCATCTTGGTCTCTTTGCACTTGTAGTAGGGCAAACCCTTTTTATCGATACCCACATGACAACTAAAGCAGCTTTTGCCGGCCTGCGCATGGCACACCTGACAGGCGACCCTGCCCTGGTGGATTGCGTGGGAACGGACTGCCGCATTTTCCGCCACGGCATCAGGGTGACATGTTTGGCACGCCGGCCGTTCCGGCAGGTCAAACCGGGTTTTTACCCCTTCGGCAGAGGCATGCATTTCACTGGCCTTGTGGCAGTCCATGCACGTCATGTCTTCGTCCACATAGTGCACGTCCGCCTCATAGTCGTCTTGGATACCTGTGTATTCACCGTGAACGCGTCCTCCGTGGCAACTGGCACACGTGGTGTCCATGGAAGGCGTTTTGATAAACCGGTGTGCGGCGAGCAAACCGCCAGCGGCATAATCCGACCTGCTGACATGGCACTGTCCGCAGCTGGCATGGCAGGTAAAGCAGTGCCGGTTTATGGCCGCATCGATGATTTTCAGCGCAGCCGGATTTTCATTTCCGGTTCGCTGCTCGATGGCTTCTTTCATCGGTCTTAGGGTAAAATGCAGGCTGGATACCGCCGATGCCACGATCTCTTCATGACATTCACCGCAGGCCGTTGTGGGGTCCGGGTAGGTGGGGTCCCTGATCAGGCCTTTGTGCGCCGTCTGCCAATCGTCATCTTCAGGGTCACCGCCGTGGCAGTGTTCGCAGGCGATCTTGCCGTGGTCGGTTGTCAGAAAAGCGGGTTTCACATAGATCTTTTCGTACAACTCCAACGGAGCCAGCGGGCCACCTCACCCCTCGCCGGAGGTTTCTTCCGATTTCAGGGGTTTCGGTTTCAGCGCCTCGACTTTCCAGCACAATCGGATAAGTTTTTTCAGATTGGTGTGACAGTCGATGCACCGGCTA
>JBAVYC010001008.1:0-1573 GCA_049698595.1 Desulfobacterales bacterium
GTAATAATTTCAACAGGTCCTATAAGTCCAATATGACCTATAATCAAAAGTTTACTTTATTTATTCTTCTTCTTTTGAATACATCACATCCACATCCTTCAGGTCATCTCCCAGATACTCGCGTTCATTTTCTCCCAGAATCCCCATGGACAGGCAGATCAGCGTCCAGAGGTGAACATTGTGCCAGCCGCCTTCGTAATGCTCGCTGAGGTCATGGATCTGCGAGTGGCAGTTGTGACAAGGGGTGATACAATATGGAGCTCCGGTGGCCAATATCTGGTCGGCTTTAAGCTTGCCAAAAGTGCGTCGGGCTTCAGGCATGCCATTTTGGAGAAAACCGCCGCCGCCGCCGCAGCAGTAGTTGTTTGAGCGGTTGGGCGTCATGTCAACAAAATTTTCTTCTCCGACCACGGCTTTGGTCACAAAGCGCAGGTCCTCAGCCATGGGGTCGCCATAAGTTTTGCGAACCAGCTGGCACGGATCCTGGACGGTGAACTTAATTTTGCGTTCCTTGTTCCAATCGGAGTTGACCTTGAGTTTGCCTTCCCGGATCCAGCGGGCATACAGGGTGATGATACTTTCAATTTCAAAGTTGTGGGGAATGTTGAATTTTTGCAGTCCGACCCGGACTGCGAACATTTCGTGCCCTCATTCCGTATTGAGCCAGTACTTGCAGCCCAGATCATCGACGGCTTTGGCCTTTGTGCGCACAATTTTTTCCCAGGAATCAAGATCGGCCATAAACATACAGTAGTTTTCGGCGGCCCACCCTTTAGTGCCGTAAGTCCAATCGCAGTCAACCATGTGAAGGATCTTCCACAGCGGCACCATCTCATCCGGCTCGGTTACCGGCTCGCGGGAGTTTTGGTTCAGGAAATATTCGGCACCTTCCTTGTTGATGGGCGCTTTGAGGTTTTAGAAACCGGGCTGGATCTGCTGGACCTCCTCCAGCACATCTTCCACCACAAATCGAAAATCTTCCTCAGAAGCTCCCATGGCACTGCAGGTATCGCTTTTGAGGGCCATATCACAGGAGCCTAAAATACCCTTGGGCCGCTTATCCCTTGGTCTGCTTTTCCTGACGTTGAATACCAGCTGCGGGATATCTATTTTCATCGGGCAGACATAAATACACCGCATACACAACGTACACATCCAGGCCCAATCCGAATTGAGAAGCTCATCATCCATGCCAAGGGCCGCCATGCGTAAAAATTTCCTGGGGTCCATGTCCTCCAGACCGGTTGCCGGGCATCCGGAAGAACAGGCCCCGCAGGTCAGACAAAGGTTCAGATTGCCGCCATCCGGCAGGATTTCCTTAACCTTATCGATGAACAGACTTTTTTTCTTACCGCCAATTTTGATTGCATCTTTCGCCATGTTGTCAAAACCTCCGTTGATTTTTTCCCTTTACCACGTGCGCCCCGATTCATAGCGCAAGTTTTTATTGATTCAAATTCTTCAGCAAATTGCGAGATGAAGAAATATTATAAAGAGGCCTTTATGCCAGAAATTTTACGCGATGTCAACGAATCTCTACAAAGGCAGTAGGATATTAGGCAATATTTATAAT
>JBAVYC010001009.1:0-4883 GCA_049698595.1 Desulfobacterales bacterium
CACATGATGTGCCCCTTCGGTTACTGTCGCCAATGGCTTATTTTACTCGGCGGCCTTAAGCGATTTGATGACACCCTTGCTATCGCTCTCCACGCTGACCGGATCGCCTTCTTTCAGCATCTTAATATCCACGGCTCCTTCTGCCTTTGGATCTGCCATAAGCGTTTTCGTCTCACCGGCGGCGTCCTTTACGATCACCTCACCGGTCTCGGCATTGACGGACATTACCGTTCCTGTTATTTTTTGAGTCTCGGCTGCGGATAGTGTTGCTACCGCGATTAAAGACAATGCAAAGACAGCTATTAGCACCAACGATAAAGATTTTTTTAACATTTTTACCTCCTTAAGGTTTTTTGATGTTGTTTTTTTGATTTGCTTGTTTGTGACCGTACACAATTCATTCTTAGTTTCACTCCTTTCTGAAGCATCACCTCCCTTTTTTATGAATCGAATCGCCGGGCTTTGAATATTTCCCCTGATGCCATGTGTTGGCGTTCGATTCATTGCCTTTCCGTTAATACGAATGCAAGCGGCATACCAAACCCATTGGGTTTGTTATCTATTTGATTTATAATGATATTTAAATCTGGAGCACATTCGGGCATCGTCCTGTGTGTATGGGATGGCCTACAGTCGGAGACCCGCAAAAAAATAGAATAGAAGTGTAAGTAGCCGAGGATTCTATGTTTAGTAACATATAGGGATTTTCCTGCACCTTGATTGTAAGACCCTACTCGTTCAAGCATAGTGGAGGATATGCAAAGGCTTGCCCAACTTACTTTCTACGACCTTTCAGCGCGATGAGGGCGATCAGGCCTACTAAAATCAGCACAGCCCCTGTGGGAACCGGTTCGTCGGAAACCTTTAAGCGGGATAGGCAGAGATCCAATACTCGGAACAGGCTGAGATCCGAGACACCCTCCGCAACCCCGAAAACATTGGCGGGAAAATTCCTCGGGACGGGCTGGGAGATGAACATTCCCGAGCCTGAAGGGAACATTTTCATTTCCGCGCGGTGCCGGAGGTCAGTCTTGTCTAAAACCGCTGTTGCCGACTGCGCACCCGATGCAAGCAGTAGAATCAACAGCGCCCCTGGTATCGCTCTAAGCGTTCGCTTAAATTTCATCTCCCCCCCATTGTTTAGGAATCGAAACCCTGGACTTTAAATATTTCCCCTTGTCCCATATGTTGGCTCTCGATTCATTGCCTGTCCTGCCGACACAGATGCAAACGGTATACCAGGCGGATGGGTTTTGTTATCTATTTTTATTGGTTCGGTTTGTTTGCCAATAAATACATTATTGTGGCCTCCATCATCTCTTTCCAGACGGCTTTACCGGTGGAAGATTCATCAATAATATGATGGTGGAAGGTGTCCTGGTTGGCCGGCGCTTCTTTTTTTACGATGTAAAGCGTCCACAGATCCAATTTCTTTTGCGCTTTCAAATCCTTAAGGGCTCGCACGGGTATAAACTCATCCTCCTCGTCGATAAATATCAGCGTGGGTACGTTTATGCGCCGGTTTACATGTTTTTCAAATTGCTGCAGGCCCTCAAAGAGGGCGTTGTAAGCTGCCATGGGAGTTCCCTTTTTATTGGAGAGATAGGAATCGGGGGCTAAACTCGGAATTACCAGGCGCGAAAACGGCGTCAGAATGCGGGCCAGGTAATGGGTGCTATGCAACTTAACGGCCGGTGCGAACAGGACCATGCGCTCGTAATGAACCTCCGACTGGGATGCGAACAAATCCAGTCCGATCAAGCCTCCGAGAGAAAAACCGACAAAAAACAAGGGGACTTTTTTCTGTGCGGATCTTTTGCGGACCTGGGTATATGCCAAATAGGCTTCATTCATCCACAATGGGAAAGATACGGCTTTAAACGATTCCAACCTGGCTTGATCTTCTTCGATTCCGGCATGATGGGTATAGTTTGCGCCATGTCCGCGAAGGGATAAACCCAGGACATCTATTCCGGATTCCGTCAGCACGGAAATAATGGTTTGCATCTTGTCAGGGCGCAAATTAAGACCGTGGATGACCAGTGCAACCCCTTTGATTTCTTCCAGGTGTTGGGTTTTATACCATCGAGTTGCGTAATTTCCAGATTGATTTTCGATGATAAAATTACCGGTAGTTTGGTTGTTCCCGGATGTTTGCGGGGCGATGGGACCGTAGCGTTTATCTTCCCAACTCCGACCTTCTGCTTTATAACTCCAAGCCCTACAGAACACCAAAACAATAAGACCTAACAAAAAGAAGATCACCAATTTTGAGTTCATGGCACTCTCTTATCCCAGTCTGTAATGACAAGCGGCCGAGGTAGAATTTAGAAAAATAGCCCTTTCGGGATAAGCCTAATTTCAGGGCTCTTGAACTCGCGTAATTTCAATTGCAACTTATTGCGCCGCGAAGACCAATTTCATCCGGGTGCCGGGGTAGACGTATGACTCCTGATTCATGACATCGCATAATTGTTTGAGAGCTCGATTTGCACGGGGAGTAGACATCGTATGAAACTTGACGTTCATTACTCTCCCCTCTTTGTCCGGTATTATATCTGCCGGTTGCTGAAAAACACTTTTTAAAAAAGCACGGCCTTCATCATTATTACGGGCAAAAAACGGCGCTATCAGATTATACAAACAGGTCTCGGCCCGATAGCAAATCATTTTAATCCCATCTGTAAACATTTTACGCTCAGTTTCAAGACGAACGATTTCATGCTCAGCCAGTAATCGTTTTACAGGTACTTTATCCGGTATTTGTTTTAGGTCAATTGTTGATTTCTCGATCTCTTTTTCAAGCTTGAGTATTTTCTTCTTATAACCAGGATTTGCAATATTAAAGCCTCTTATGGTAGGACGGCTTCTTTCATCATTTCGAAACGCTTTGTCTCCATACTCTTTCTTTAGCTTCTCAAGTTCTCCTTTGAGCCCTTTTATCACTTTCCTTTTCTCCTTTTTGTCGGGATTAGGCACTAAACGCTCTACATCAGCAGGCTCAACATTATTTGTTACAAGATGATCAAGCGCGTATTCCTCACGCATATAGCGAAAAAAGTTTTCCTGGTTCCATCGAAAAAACATTCGCCGGGCAACCTCTTCAAAACCCAAGTCCTGTCGAGTAGTTATTACCGATGTCTGATGCCCATCGTCACACAGTCGCCTGACCTCTCGTAGCCAAAAATTCTTGTTTATTTTAATACTGCGTTCTCCCAGTAAATACTTTACCGATTTACCTCGGACATGGCTTTCAACCTCAATAAAACAATCTTCAGGCCATGGATCGTATTTGCCTTTACGGTAGGTGATGACGTCAACGTCTGCTTTAAACCATCTCTCAAAAGATTTTGGGCTCCAGCCTTCACGATCAAAAACCAGTGTTACTCTGCTGTCTTTTCCTGCAAGTTCTTTCAATTTCGGAATAACTTCTTTTTCCAGTATCGATAACAGGCTATCATTGGCTTCCGCGGTTACAAAAAATAAGGGCTCACTGTTTGCATCATTAATCCAAAAATCAGTCGTTGCCGCCATGCAAAGGCGTCTTCTGGCTACATGGGTCTTTGGCAACTTATGCTTACGACCATTATAGGCACGGACATGACCGTCAACATATGCAAATCCGATGACATCCTTGTCTTGATCAGCCCATCTGTTTGCTAAAAACGATAAAAACTCACCGGCTTTATTGCGCAATCCCATCTCCTTGAGCTTTCTTCTCAGCGTCTTTACCTCCGGAGCGCGATCAAGGCCCAAAACAATACCCAGTTCACCGGTATTGCACCTTTTTAGCTGCTCAGGTGTTTTGATCCTTAAAAGAGCCATAAACGACAGCGTCAGCAAAATCGACTGTAAACCATAAAACCCTTTATGTAGGGCACCGTATGCTTTTTTGCCGGCTTCCAAAAGACCAACACTTGCTAATGCTGGAAGCGCCAGTAGCACACCGGCATGACCAACCCCTTCACTGGCACTAAAATGAGGTGTTGCCTCAAATAGTTTGCCGGTACTTGCCAGAACACGTTCAAATTCGCGCTTGGCACCAATCCCAATGCCACAGTTACTATCTTCTGTTGAGCGTTGCGAAGCACTTTTGAGTTTCTGATGTGTTTCTGTTTTTTCATCCTGTTGCTCTTTCCGAATTATCGTGCCTTTCTTTATGGCATAGCGGATGCTGCCTTCTGTGATACCGACCTGCTTTGCCGCTGCTCTCAGCGAATAGCCCTTGTTAAGAAGTTTTTGTACTTGGCCTTTATCCTTTCCGTTAAGTTTATAGGCATTGCGATTACTTTTCTTATCGATGATCAGCGCAGCAGGCCCGCCTTTCTGATACATCTTAATATTTCGATAAACAGTGGTTCTGTTGACATTTAATGCTTTGGCAAGTTGGGCTGGAGTTGTTGTTGTCTGTGTAGCAATGATCCCTTGAGCCAGCCGAACTGCATACATATCACTTTCCCGGCAAGAGTATATTGGACCCGATGCCGTAAAGAATTCAATTTTTTCATCATGATGATAAAATGCTACATGATTGTTTAGGGGTTCGGCCCCCTTTGGCAGGAATGGAATATAGGTTTGTAGCACAACAAATACCTCCTTATTTGTTGCATCCCAATTTACGCTATTTTTAAATCCCTGTCAAGTAAATTCAACAAGTTATTTGCCCCATGTCAGGAGTTCTGAATTTTGAATTGATGAGCGGCAGCACCGAAATAGAAAAGTGCTATTCGCAAATAATACAAACGGGAAACAGGATCAAAATGTAAAATCTCGATTTCCAAGTATGGCTTGAATGAAAGCCACCTTAAAAAAGAAATTAATGCACGTCAACTGATAAATGTACACGATGTAATTTTTTTCTTGCACATTGTATAAAAATGCTG
>JBAVYC010001010.1:0-2322 GCA_049698595.1 Desulfobacterales bacterium
TAGAAAAGGGACCTTTTCAACAGCAGTTCGATGGCGCTCCATATCCCCAAAGGTACCAACACAACACCTGCGGCCAACCAGAGCGGCCGGCGCTCGCCGATCGACAGCATCAGGACCGCAATCAGAAGCGGTGCGGCAATGAGAAAGCCCACGTGGTGCATCAGGAAAAGGCCTGCCAGGGAAATCACAAAAAACAAACCGGCGCGCATGGCGAGCGGCCCATCAAATTCAGCCTTGCCCGAAGGGAAAATGACGTGGATGATGCTCGCGACGATGACAATAATAGCCGTGACATTCGGCAGTGTCGCCGGTCGCAGCCATCCGTAATCCACAGTTTCGGTGTGCCGGGGAATAATCCAGAATAACAGTATGATGCCAAAAACGGCAACCACGACTCCTGATATGCGATTGAGTGTCATTCAAACGTTCCTGATTGGGAGTGGGCGCGGCCCCGCGTGACGAATCCGCTGGGCTCGTATGAAACATTTATTTAGACAGGATTTACAGGATTATCAGGATAATTTTGTTTTAGCATAGCTATATCCTGTCTATCCTGTTGATCCTGTCAGAAAAATAGAATTGCATTTCGTCAAGTTTCTTTTTCGATATTCGCTTTTTCAAAGTTTCTTTATTGATCAGACTGGACGCTCGCGGCCAGCGGTGTCGGTTATATGAAACTACATGGAATGACGAATGATGGAATCGCTTCGCGAAATCTTTTTTAAAACAGATAGAATACATTTATTCGACGTTCGATGTTGGACGTTCGATGTTCGACGTTCATCAGTTTCTATTCCGATCAATCTGGCCGTTTTTTCAGGCCAGCGGCCGGGCTGACACCCGACACCTGAAACCAGAACACTGCAGGTAAATGTTGTCACCCATATCACCTCTCTCTCCGAGCCGGAAGCCGGGGTGGATCAAAGCCGGGCCCTATGGACCCGGTTCTTTACGTATTGTTGTCAGTGTTCACGGGTCCAGGTTCTGCTCCTCGCGATGGACCGGTTTAAAGCAATTGGCGGTTGAACCCGTGAACGGCTGTGATGGGGTTACTTTGCGGCCTCGATCAGGATCTTTACCGCCGGCACTCCGTCCGAGAGCATTTTGAGCGTACCCTCGGGCCCCAAATTATAGGGCTCGGCCTTCAGAATATTGGCAAGGGCCGTTTTCACTTTGTCGGAATGGATCGCCTTGTCGAAAACATCGGCCAAGGTGGCTTTGGCATCGGCGGGCAATCCTTTGGGGGCGGCCAGATAATAATACGGATCGACGTAATAATTGTATCCGGATTCAACCAGGGTCTTGGTGTCGGGCGCATAACTGAACCGATCCTTACCAAAAGCCGCAATCATTTTAAGGTCGCCGCTTTTAAGATATTTGATATGGGCACCCGCGGGACAACCGACATCCACGTGGCCGCCCAGAATGCTCTGGATCTGCTCTGCACCGCTTTTGTGTTTGACAAATTTGAATTCAACACCGGCCTGATTCTTGACGGCGGACATAAGCATCTGCTGCGTACTGGCATCAAAGGCAATCGCCATCTTTTTCTCTTTGGCCAGTTTGACAAAGCCGTCGAGATCGTTAAACGGGGCATCCGCTTTCGCTACCAGGGCGACCTCAGCCTTGGTAATGGTGCCGATGTAGTCAAAGGAATCGATTTTGAAGGGTAGTTTATCGCCTCTTTTGGCCAAATTTATGAGAATGGGTACATTCACAGCCAAGCCGATTGTCAATCCATCCGGCTTCGCATTCATAAGCCCCGACAGCATTGCCACACCGCCGCCACCGGGTTTGTTTTCCACCACAACGTTCCAGCCCATAGCTTCTTCGACATTGGCTGCGACCAATCGTCCCAGCGTGTCCGTGGACCCTCCGGCGCCGAATCCGACCTGGAGTTTGATCGATCCCGGGGGAGACCAATCAGCGGCTTGAGTCAAAGATGGAACAATCATCAAACAAGTGACAGCAAAATAGACGACCAGCGATCTCATTTTCATGGTTTTCTCCTTTCTTGAATTGTTTTGGGTCTGTTTGTGCCTGCCTTTTATGAAACTACACCAAGTTAAAAGCGAACCGCAGAACCGCAGAATATCGAATATCGAATGTCGAAGTAAGGTATTCTGTCTATTTTATAAAAATGACTGAGCGAAGCCTCCGGCTCGTAGGGGTTCTAATGCCTACGCCTCGGAGAGCGATTCCATCATTCGTCATTCGTCAATCTTCATTCGTCATTCCATGTAGTTTCATAAAAGGCAGGCACAAACAGACCCAAAACAATTCAAGAAAGGAGAAAACCATGAAAATGAGATCGCTGGTCGT
>JBAVYC010001011.1:0-2659 GCA_049698595.1 Desulfobacterales bacterium
ATTAGTTGCGCAGATGTTGCCTGAAAGTTGGGAATCAGTCCAGCAACGGTAAGCCGAGGCGCAAGTCGAGAAACGAGCTTGCCGGTGCTAAAGCAGATACAAAAAGAATTGTCGGAAGTTTGAAAAAGATCGTTTAAAATGTCGCAGCTTAGAGGGTTGTAAAAATGTAAATATATAACGGACGTCCCCCTATTCCGAAACCCACAATATTGCTCCTGGGCTGAAATTATGCTACACAGGGTCACCTTGCGTTAGATCACCCATTGGTCTGAAACAAATTTCATCTGGGAAACGCTGACAATCATTTCGAGGACGAGGAATTTTCAGTTTTGAAAAAGTGGGTTTCACTATTCGGGTTTGTCGTACTCGCCGTGATGGTGCTGCTGCTTTATGGCTTCACGCTCTACCATGCCTGGCTGGTCAAGCGCGTGGGGACGTTTGTTCTGTTTATGCTTTGCGTCGGTTTGGTCAAAGGCATTGTCGTCGAAGGCCGCCAGCTATGGCTTTCCGATGAGAAAGACGACCTGTTTTCCGTCCAGTCCGTGAAAGTCTTTTCAGCCGTCTTCCTGGGGGCGGTGATCGCATTCCTGCTTAAGGTCGATCTGGGTATGGGCGCTGTGGTGGGAGCGGGTCTCACATCCCTCATGGCCGCCCTGGTCGTACCCGGACTGGCCGTGCCCGCCTATTGCGGCGCTTTTGTGGGGATGACGTCCGCGCGGCTTTTCAGTGCGTACAGCGATCTTTGCCTAGCCGCAGCCATTGCCGGGGCAGTCTATTTTCTGACCCAACGCTCATTTCAGGGGTATGGCGGAAAGCTGGGCACAATTGCCTTCTGCGGTACCTTCGTAACCGGCTTCGGACTAAAACGGGAGTTCTTGCTGACACCATTTCCGGCCTTGGATCTGATCGCCCCCATCCTGCTATGCGCGGTCTTTGCCACTGCTTTTACCTTCTATCTGAGCGTAACACTCGACCATGGGGCTGTTATGGCATCAGGGAGTACCGCTTTGATTGGTGGATTGATCCTGCCCAAGCTGTTCCCCGGAGAGGTGGGCGACACCCTGGCGGTCATGGCAACCTGTGCATCTTTTGCGGGCATGTCGAGCCCTAAACGCATCACCAATTGGTGGGCGGTGCTAGCCATGGGCCTGTTTAGCGGGATGATCTATATCCTCAGCATGCCGCTTGCCGGTGGTGCCGGAGGCAAATTGGGCACCATCTCTTTCGGTGTCGTTGTATCGGTTAGTGCCTGGCATGCCGTAATACGAAAAAGGTCAAAGCGTGGCCCGGTTCCGCCAGGCTGCTGACTTGAACAATCTGCATCGCCTAATTTGGGTTTGTGGGAAGAACATGCTAATGTAAAGCTAACATGATTCCATCAAAATAAAAAAGGCGAAATTATTTATCAAATATCGACCATCATGTATCACTCACAATTGACTTAAAATTAGGATGATCTTATGCTTAGCCAAATTGCACCTTCTCGCTTTTCGATTTCAACTGCTGTTGTTGCCATTTGCATCTCTTTTTCGTTCGCTTTGCCCGATTTATTGGCCCAATCCAGTTGTGTGTCTTGTCACACGCAAGAAAACATGTTGAAAAATAACCTTGCACCCAAAAAAGAACAGAAATCGGCCATGACCTCTGGGGCTGGCTGAGGCGGGTCCGTGGCTCCGTTGGAGCCGCAAGAAAAGGTTCTCGTAGCAACCGAATTTTTGGACAGCGATCATGGCGAGATTGCCTGCGACACCTGCCATGGCGGCAATTCGGACGCATCGGATAAGAGCTCTGCGCACGAAGGTTTGGTGCCGAGTCCCTCCCTTAGCGATCCGGAGGGCACCTGCAGTGAGTGCCATGAAGAGATTGCCGCATCGGCGAAAAATTCGCTGCACGTGACGTTGGGTCCCTTTGCAACCATCTTGAAACATCGCGCTGACCGGGACCAATACAAGACCATCGACATGGGTCTTGAGCGTCATTGCAGCCAATGCCACACCAGCTGCGGCGGCTGTCATGTCAGCCGGCCGGCATCGGTGGGCAAGGGATTTGTCAACGGCCACCTATTCAAGGCCCGTTCGGACCTGATCAATCAATGCACGGCCTGTCACGGCAGCCGGATTGGCAATGAATACCTGGGCAAAAGGGGCCAGGGGGACATTCACGCCATCAAGGGCAACATGGTATGTGTTGACTGCCACACAGCCGAAGAGATGCATGCGGCTGCTCCCGAAGATTTGAAGGGCCGTTATCATCTCAAAGAGGCGGTGAAATGTACGAATTGTCACAAGGATTTGCCGCGCGGTGAAATACGGAACCATAATATCCATATCGGCAAGGTACAGTGTCAAGTCTGCCACTCTCAGACCTACACCAATTGCTACAGCTGTCACACGGGCACAGACAAGGAGGGGCTACCCTATTACACCAACCAAAAAGACATCGAAAGCATGAAAATCGGCCTGGCTTACGAAGCGGATGCCCCGGATGCGGACTTTAATTTTATGCTGGTGCGGCATATTCCGATAGACCCGGAGCTTTTTGCCCACTATGAAAAGGATGTCTTTGCAAAATTCGATGAGGTTCCCAGTTGGAAACGTGCCGCACCGCACAATATTCAACGCAAAACCTGGCAAACGGCCACCTGCAATCACTGTCACGG
>JBAVYC010001012.1:0-6834 GCA_049698595.1 Desulfobacterales bacterium
TAGAAAAGGCGACCACCGGTTTTTCCGGGTCCAAGTCCAACAAGGGCGCCGGCGTGATGTGGGTGCTCGACGAAACCGATGACGTAGACAAGTTTCTGGAGTTTTACGTTAATGAAGTCGGGCACTATCTGGAAGACCAGGAAATGGTCAGAATTTTTGCAGAATCCTCGCTGCCCCTGGTTCAGCTATTGGAAAAATGGGGCATCCAAATCATGCGCGATGAAAACGGAAATTTGTCTCGGATAGAAGAAATTCCGCTGTGGGCGCTGTGTGCCTATGATCTCGATATCCTGCTGAAGCTCAGAAAGCAAGCCAAGAAAAACGGTGTCCGGATGGTGAATAAAACCCAAAGTGTTGAGCTGCTCACGGACGGCAACACCGTTAGCGGCGCCGTGGGATTCGATATCACCAACGGAGCATTTCGCATTTTCAAGGGCAAAGCAACGGTCATCGCCAACGGCTCGTGCAACTGGATGGCGACCAACATGTGGATGAGCGGCAGGGGCGACGGTGTCGCTGCGGCTTACCGCGCCGGTGCACAGATGCGCAATGCCGAAATATCCAATTTCTACAATCTCGGGTTGCGCGGCAACATGTGTTCCATCGTTGGCGGTCAGTATGCACTCTACAACGCCCTGGGAGAGTATATCTCGCCCCGCTACACCAAGGAGTTCGAATTCGATTTCGACATCAACATCTTCTTGGGAATGGAGGAAGAAATCAAAGCGGGCAGAGGTCCGATCCTTTTTGAAGAGACCGAGCTTTTCGTGAAAAACCCCATCGCTGCCGGTGGCTTTCTTTTCAAGTGGGACCGGGAGTGGGCCGGAAAATTCTGGAACACGCTGATGGAAAAGGAACGCAAATTCACGTCGGACAAGGGATGGAGACCGGAGGTGGTGCCCCTGTTCATCGGTGAGATGGGTGCGATCAGTGTGGATCACAGCATGCAGGGCAGCCTGGAGGGGATGTGGGCGCTGGGGGATGCGTGCAAGTCAGGTTCGGGAATCTGCGGGGCCACGCCGCCGCCGTGTCGCCTGAGGGGTTCGGGCCTGACGTGGGCGGGGGTATCCTCCATTCTGGCAGAAAAACCGGTTGTCGAATACGCTGCTGCCGCGCCGGATCCTGTCGTACACGGGGATCAGGTTGAGCATTTTAAAGAAGAGATCTTCGCCCCCATGCAGCGCAAAGCGGGAATGAACCCTCGCGAAGCAATCCGAATGCTTCAAGAGGTCATCACGCCGCCGCGCTACAGCATACGCAAGAGCATAGACCGTATCGAAGAGGCCCTGGCGGTCATCGACAACGTTTACGGACTGGTGGACAATGACGTGTCGCCTGGGGAAGATTTTCACCTGCTTGGGCTTTGTCACGATCTGAGAAACATGACTTATTGCTCGGAGCTTTACATGCGGGCTGCCCTTGAAAGGAAGGAAACCCGGGGATGGCACGTGAGGGAGGATTACCCGCAGCAAGACGACCAGAACTGGCGCAAATGGATTGTCCAGAAGCTCGAAAACGGTAAGATGAAACTATCCACCCAGGACATTCCGTACGAAAATTACAAATACAATCCTTAAAAGCACGTTGCCGTTTTGCCGCAACGGCGATATCCACAGACGACGTCTTAGGGAGAATGATGATGAGCGAACAGCTAAGATCGAGGGAACTGACCCCTGAAGAAGAAAAAAAACCTTATGCCAAATATTTTTACAGGGACCTGGCATCACCCGACCCGGAAGCCATGGCCAAAATGGAAAACCCCATGGACCCGTCCAAGGCGCTGCCCATAGAAAATATAAATGATCTGCTCGATCCAGGATATCACGAAGTGGAAGCAGGCTGGTGCGCCCTGCCCCAGGGCGGTCTTTATATCGCCAATCACCTGAAAATGCCGGGCGTCACCGTTGAGATGATCAACTGGTGGTTCTGGTGGCACAGCCTCGAGGATCTGCGCTATAAAATCTGGTTTCCACCGGGCCATTCCGGTATTTCTGTCAGCGACCGGGACAGAGCCATTATCCTCGATCCGCAAACCCCCGCGACACATCGTTTTCAGGGACGGACCCATTACGTGTTGGAGGATGTGGGCGGACCGTGTGCGGAAAAAATCGCCATCAGCTTCATGACGCCTGAAGATATCGGGTTTGACATGGATCGGTTCAAATCTCCCAACGTGGGGACTGTGGTGGGTGGCAACGGTTCATCGCTGATGCTCGATCCGCCTCCCGGCGCGCCGAAGTTCAAAAGCCCAGCCTTTATGCTGCATTTCATTCGCGAAATCGACGGCGGCATCGAGTTTCGCACCCGCTTCTGGATGGGGTATCACATTTTAGACAAAAAGCCCCACTACTGTCTGCCGAAAATCGCTGTCATTCCACCGATGGTAGCCAAGGGGCTGGCCATTCACAATGTGCTCGAATTTTCCAATCTGAGATCGTTTCTGCCTCAGATCTATCAGGAGGAGCACGACAAGGCCGCTTAACCCGCATATTTAATGAATATTTATTACAAATAAAAGAATAAGGAGAAAAAAATGGGAAAGAAAGTGTTCGTGGACTTGACTCATCCATTCAGTGCGGAGATCCCACGTTGGCCTTATTTCGTGAAGCCGGTCATCGATTCGATGCACACCATGGCAAAGGGCGGCGTCCTCACCCAGAGGATTGATTGTGTTCAGCACACAGGCACTCATGCCGATGCACCACGTCACGTCATGGAACGCGAATTCGACGGCAAAAGGGCTCGTTATACCCACGAAATGCCTGTCGACGCGTACACGGGTGAAGCAATCTGCCTTGAAATCAAGATCCATCGCTGGGGCCTGATCCTGCCCGAGCATCTCGACGATGCTTGTAAGAGAGCGAACATCAAGCCGGAAGAGCTCAAGGGTATGGTTGTCTGCCTGAATACCGGTATGCATCGCAAATTCGACGACTCCGCAGAGTACTTTCAATATTCGTGCGGTACCGGGGTCGAAGCAGGCAAGTGGTTCGTAAAGCACCATGTCAAGTGCGTGGCCATGGACATGCAGGCTTTGGATCATCCGCTTCATACGGCTATGGGCAAGAATGGCCCGCCCCAGATGAATCTGCGCGGAATATCGGGAAAACCAATCACGGAAGAATACGCCGAACAGTTCGGTGAAGAGGCGTATGCCGAATTCGAGAAAGCGGTCTACATCAAGCTGCATGGCCAAGCCGCATATGACGCCAAATTCGGTGATCTCGAAGCGATTGGATGTGAGGGAACCTGGGAACCCTGCCACAAGCAGATGCTGGGTCACGGCATTGTTGGCGTCGAGAACCTCGGCGGAGACTTGGACAAGGTGTCCGGCAAGCGCTTCCGGTTCTATTGCTTTCCCATCCGCTGGTATATGGGTGACGGCTCGATGGCCCGCTGCGCGGCCGAGATTGAAGAATCCGAGCTGAACGATGTCCCTGACAGGACCTATACGTACTGCGGCACGGGGTATGGCTCCGCCTGTGAACGATAGTAAGCGGCAGGCGGTCCGATTTCGTTCGTCACCTTGTTCGAGAAGACGCTGATTCCCGCTGGCTGGCGATAAGCGTCCAAAGGATAATTATATGAATGAAAAAAATAGCTTATTCGATGTTCAGGGGAAGGTAGCGCTGATCACCGGAGCGACCGGCGGTTTTGGCGCGGCCGTTGCCAAAGGTCTGGCCCGGGTCGGTGTGAAAGTTATGGCCACGGGCAGAAGCATGGATAAACTGACCCCGCTAGTCAGAGAGATTGAAGATGCCGGCGGTACGGCCGCCGCTGCCGCCGGCCGGCCCGATGTGCACGCCGATGTGAAAAGGATCGTAGCCGAAACCCAAAAAACTTTTGGCGGTATCGATATCCTGATCACTGCAGCAGGAATGAACAAGCCCGGCCCCATTACCGAGCAGCCCCTTGAAGAGTGGGAAATGATCATGGATGCCAATGTCAAGGGCACCTACCTGTTTTGCAGGGAAGCGGGCAAAGTGATGATCGCCCAGGGGCGCGGCGGGAAAGTTATACTGCTGGGATCGGCGCGTGGTGAGCTGGGCATGGCCAATTACTCGGCTTACAGCCCTTCCAAGGGGGCCATTCATTTGCTGACCAAAACGCTTGGGTGCGAATGGGGGCAGTATGGCATCAATGTCAATGCTATCGCACCAACAGTATTCAGGACGGCTTTGACCCAATGGATGTTTGACGACCAGGCGTTTTACAAGAATTTTCTCAAGCGGATTCCGATCGGCCGCCTGGGAGAGCCGGAAGACTTTATCGGGACCGTGATTTATCTCTCATCCAAAGCCTCTGATTTTATGACCGGTGCAGTTCTTTGCGTAGATGGCGGCTACACTGCAGGTTAGGGAGAAGGGACAGAGAAGATGAAAAAGATTTCGGTCGTCGGTGCCGGTCTAATGGGGCATGGTATCGCTCAAATTTTCGCCTTGGAGGGATTTCCGGTCAGTCTTACGGATATAAATGATAGTGTGCTCGATGCCGCCCTAAGCAATGTGCGCGCCAACCTTGATTTATTGACCCGTCAGGGAATTGCCCGAAAGCAGGCAGTAGAACCGGCCATGGAACGCATCACCACGACCATCGATCTTGCCCACGCGGTAGAGGACGCCGACTTCGTGGTGGAAGCCGTCATCGAAAACCTGGAACTCAAGCAGAAAATTTTCCAGGATTTGGACCAAATCTGCCATCGGGACACTATCCTCGCAACCAATACTTCGGTCATCAGCATAACCGAAATCGCGGCCCGGACCCAGCATAAAGACCGGGTCGTGGGCACCCATTTTTGGAATCCACCATACCTGATACCCTTGGTGGAGGTAATTCGGGGCGATGACACGGCCGATACCGTCATGGATCGCACCATCGCTATTTTAAACCATGTCGGTAAACACCCGGTGCGCGTCAACAAGGATGTGCCCGGATTTGTGGGCAACCGTCTACAGCATGCGCTTTGGCGCGAAGCCATTTCCATTGTGGCCCACGGCATTGCCGATGCGGCCACCGTGGACGAATGCATCAGATATGGTTTTGGAATGCGGCTGCCGATTCTGGGCCCAATGGAAAATGCGGATATGGTGGGCACGGACCTAACTCTGGCGATCCATGACTATCTTTTAAAGCATTTGGACAGCAGCCCGGAGCCGTCTCCATTGTTGAAAGAGCTCGTGGATAGGGGGCATCTGGGTTTTAAGACCGGGCGGGGTTTCAAGAAATGGTCTCCCGAAGACATCGAGCAATCCCGCAACCGGCTCGGGGGTTACCTGTTGAAGACACTGGCGCCGCTCAATACTCAAGGAGGAAGTGATGAAAAAGATACAGATCAGTGATTTGAAACCCTATGCCGCACCTGGGCATTTTGGCATGACCGCCATGCGCCTCCACGGCAAGGAGGAGTCCGGTGCCACCAGATTCTGGATGGGACTGTCACATTTTCTTCCCGGTGGTGGGGCCGAATGGGCCTATGAGGACAACCCTCTGGAAAAAATCTATTTTGTTCTTGAAGGCGAACTCACGGTCAAGTCCAAGACCGAAGAGTTTGTCCTGCGAAAGGGGGATTCACTCTTCCTGGGACCCAACGAAGGTCGTGAACTGATCAACAACACCAACATGCCGGCCAGTATGCTTGTGGTGATCAATTATCCCGAGTGAGTGCGTTTACGCCTGAAATACAATGTGCGTGATGACAAATTCACGCATTTAGAATTAATGCCGGATACAGTTTAATTATTAAAAAGGACGTCAATTAGGTCATGAAGAGAATAGAGACAGAAGACGCCATGGTACTGGAATGGGAACTGGATAATGTGACACCCAGAATGATCGATTGGTTCTGGTCAAACATGGAAAAATGTATGTTGTTGTGGCATCCGGAACAACATGAGCCGTTGGAGTGGGCGGTGCCGCCGGTGCATGGCAATCCGATTGGTTCTATCCATATCGCACCGCAGACATGGAATGACGGCACCAGACAGAATTTGTATATTCAGTTCCAGGATGTCGCGTCACTCCCGGACCATCACACACCCTACATCAAGCATGAACATTTAGCAGCCGTCTGCTGTATCGGTATGGGAGAAGCGGCATTAGAAAAACCGGAACCATGGGGGTACAGGATTCATCAATGGTCCAAATCGGACAATGGCGTGATCGGCTGCTCAACGGCCATTGGCGCCCTTAAAAAAGAAAATCACGAAGATAAATTGAACTGGGCAGCTCACTGCGAAGAGGAAGTCGCCAACTGGGGGGTATTTTTACCAACCTTGTATCCACTCTATCAGGTCGTCAAAAACACGAACTATAACCCATACGCTGATCTTTCCATCGAAAAATCGCAGAATAAATTCAGATACAAATATATCCATGGGTAAATAAATAGAAGTAAGAGATATTATTATGACAAACGCTCTAAACCTGTCTGATAAAAAATCGGACCTGCGTCACTCATATGCCTTGACCATACATTGGGAACTCGTTGTGAGAAAGAAGAATAAAGGGTCAACGTTATAGTTGTGAAAGTAATCCATTCTTTTCCGTAGTATAAGTGGCCACTATATATCGTGCCTACATAACCAATTATGTGTTCAGGCTCTTTGAAATCCGCATCAGGTAATGACTGGGAGCGTAACGCATTCATGACCGAAACCGAAAGCAAAGCCGCCCCAACGCCGTGTCCACTGACATGAATCAGCGACATTACAAAGTGGTCTTCATCGAGCCAATGGTAACCGAAAGCGTCGCCGCCCAATGAGGTCGAAGGAATGAATTTCCAATCAATTCGGTAAATATTATGATGAGCAACCAGAAGAGCGCAGAACCATAGAT
>JBAVYC010001013.1:0-5845 GCA_049698595.1 Desulfobacterales bacterium
TGATTCCGGCAATAAACAAGGCCCCAATCGATAGCTGTAACAACGCGCCATATAGAATCAAAATCGTACTCGGTGGGATGACCGGACCCACAACGGAAGAAGTGGCCGTTATGGCGGCGGCATATGCGCCTGGGTAGCCTCTTTTTTTCATCTGGGGCACCAATACATTACTGAGCATCGCCGTATCCGCAAATTGAGAGCCGGATACGCCGGCAAAGAATATACTCGTCATGATATTGACATGGCCCAAGCCGCCTTTAAATCTCCCGAAAACCGACATGGCAAAATCGATCAGCGCGCTCGCAACCTTTGTTCGCCCCATTATTTCTCCGGTTAGAACGAACATGGGGAGCGCCAGCAATACAAACATGTTGACCTGTGAATACATCCGCTGCGGGAATATGGCCAGAAAGGATTCTTTTCCGCTTAAAATAAAGCTGACAACCGATGCCGATCCGATCACAATAGGAAGTGACGTACTTGCGAATACCAGAAGAAATACTGAGATCAACACCAGAATGACAGCAACCATGAATCCCCCTGACTTTCCCAGCTTTTTTTGCGCTTTCTGTGATTAAATCGGAAATTGTTTACTCAAATAGTATCGATGTTGCCTATAACGATTATATTTGAGCAAACATAATTTCCGGAGTCAACAAGCGCTGTTGACGATTATCAAGTACAGATATTATTTAAATTTCTCCGCGCCTTCCTCGAAAAATTTAACAACCGGCGGCGGCGCCATCTTATTGCGGACTGCATTGATTTTTGACTTGAAGCGCTCTTTTTCTTCAGGGGACAGGTCGATGACCTCAATACCGGCTTTTCTCAGTTTATCCAGGTTTTTTGGAACATAGGTTTCCATCCATTTTGCATTGGCCTTGCGAGCAGCCTCTATCGCTCCATTGAGAACCTTCTTTTGTTCGTTCGACAGCGATTGATAATATGATTCCGACATGGAAATGCCCATGGAAACCCAGGTGAGATCCAGCCTGGTAAAATACTTGAATACTTCCGTATGCTTAAATTGAAGCGCCGTCATAGGGCCGTGCACATACCCGTCAACCATTCCTGTTTGAAGAGCAGTATACACATCGGGCCAGGGAATGCCAACTCCCTTTGCGCCAATGGCTTCGTACAATACTTTTTGAGGCGGCGCCAAAAATCGAAGCCGAAGCCCCTTGGCGTCTTCCAACGTGCGGACCGGCTTTTTCACCGTGAAAAGACCCATGCGGCCGCTGGTATGAACCAAATCCAGCAATCGAACCCCGGCTTTTGTGCTGGTCTCATTCACCTTATCGATGTATCCCCCTTTGGACCGGATGAATCGGTTATGATGGTCCAAGTCATCAAACAGATAGGGGATCAAACCTCCCAATACGACCGGTGAAGTCTTAAAAAACGGAAAGGGTCCGCAGGTACAATATTGAAGCAACCCCTGACGCATCATATCCGAAGCTTCTCCGAAGTTACCCAGCGCTTGAAAAGGATAGACTGTAATGTCAAAACCATGTGCATTCATATACTCGGTAAACGCCCGCTCCCATTCGGATGTTCCTGTGACCACCCCAGGCAATCCGCCAGACGAGAATCGCTCTTCCGCATTCACATTCATTGAAAAAAAGATTAGGCTGCAGCAAATAAAGACCGCTATCCGGTTGATGAATTTAAACGTGGCTTTTTGTTTTTTCATTGTACATGCCCTCCTTGGATTCTATGTGTTTGGCCAATATTAGCCGATAGTTACGGCAAGGTTTAAACAAAACGCTTCCCGGCCCGTCTCCTAACACGCATCATATTTATTGAGTTGCTTCCCGTCGAAGACATACCACTTTCCAGGGACCAATTCCTGGAAGCGAATACCTGACAGCAATGTTTTCAGGGTGCCTAAATCGGTTTTTTTTGCGCCCTTGAGCAATGGATCATGGTGCTGAGGAACGCACACCCGGCACCCCGAAGCAATGGCCAAATCCGCCGTGGATTTTTCGAGTCCTTTCAGGGCATTGGCCGGCGGCACTTGAAGCAGGGTGATATCAGCCTGAACATCACCGGCAATTTTTATCTGATTGGGATCCGGCCGTGTTCCGGCCATATAGACTCGAGGACCCTGATCCGGTTCGAAAACGTAATTGAGCTGCTCCCCTTGAGGAAATTTTGCCATCCACTCCTCAATTCGAGGCGGTCGCCAATCTGTTTCAAATGTCATTGTTATGGTTGTTTCAATGGCTTCCTTTACAGGCGTCTCAGGTTGAAATTCTTTTCCGGTCAGTCGTTTGTAATCACTGATGAACTCAACATGGGTGCCCTGAATCACTTCGATTGTCATGCCATTTACACGAACGATGTCTCCAGCGGTTACGGTCCGGACCTGATCCGAATTGACGCCCAGATGGACAGCGAGAGATTCCGAAACCAATTGACTGCAGTATATGATAGGATTGAACCGGGCGGCCAACTTCCCGGCGTCCAGGATATGGTCATAGTGCCCATGCGTGAGGAACAAATAGTCGCATCCCTCGAATTGATCGGAGGTGATGGGGGAACTGACGCTATCGTCCACGAAAGGATCGATAACCAGTGTTTTCCCATTTGGCAGCACGATCTCAAAACAGGCGGTTCCCAGCCACCGCATTCGTAATGGGTTCATACAAACTCCAGCGATGCTCAGATCACATTCTCAGATACGAAACAGAGCAATCAGACAGGCCGACATTTACATCAGCACCTTAATATTTAAAAAGCCTCTTATCCTGATATTGCGTATTTTTATCCAAGCGTTCGGCAGAAAACAATGACCTGGGTCACTGAAGGGCTTTTTAAACCCAAACTTATGGTTACCGATTTTTGCCACCAACGGTGGCCAAGGCTTGAAAATCGTTCAATTTGGGTTTTGAGGTCTAAAGGATGAAAATCGGACTGGTGGATAATCCATCCAGCTGGAGCCCATTGAGGATCTCGATGTGGCCGCGGGATTTTCGGATCAAGCCGGCCTCCTGAAGGCGTGAGATGACTCGCGCGGCGGTTTCCCGTGAAGTGCCGGTCATGTCCGCAATATCGTTATTCGTCATGGGAAGATCCGGGCCGATCCTCAAAGAAAGCATATTCAGGGCGTTCAGGATGCGCTGCTCGGCGCTTTCATCAATCAAATCCAGAATGCGGGTATAGGCACCATCCAGAAGATTGCCCATGGTGTCGAGAATACAGGCCGCCACATCTGCGTTTTCCAATACCCATTGTTTGAAAGCAGGGCTTGGAATGGCAATTACCATTGTTTTTTCAACCGCGCGGGCAGAAAAAAACCTGGGCCGGGGTTTGAAACAGGCCACAGCGTTCAACGGCAGCCCCCGAGTGGCTATGAGAAACGTGAACGCCTTGCCCGAGGGGGCGTCTTTGGATAGGATCACCCGGCCGCTTTCAACCAAATAAAAGTACTCTGATGCGTCACCGTCGTTAAAGATGTACTCGCCTTTAAAAAATTCCAACCTCCGGGCGACCCGGGCTAACTCGAAAAGGGATGAATCCGATGCGCGGCTCAAACAGATTTCCATCTTCAACGTTTCAAGGATGTCCCGAAAAACTTTTTCCGCCATGAATACACCGCCTTGGGTTGACGTTGGCATTCAATTTTATTTTTAAATTTATTCAAATAGTTAAATACTATTCATTTGAATAGTCAATAGCTATAATCGGATTGGCGGGACGTGTTTGCTGATTTTTTTTCTATATCGCCTCGCGAAGTGACCGATTACACAATTGATAAGCAAATCTTCACTATTTTGCAAAAATTATAATTGTAGACTATCGTGCCTGAATCGAATCTTAACAACATTTTGATTTAATTGTGTATTTGTTTATGAAATCAAAACTTTGTGCCCCTTTTGACGATATAAAACCACTATCAATGGCGTTACCACTATATATTGGGGTGACTCACTAATTTTTTCGAGACTGAAATTTGGTATATTTGTTAATGCCCAATCTATAACTCTTGTTGAAGATGAAGTAGCCATATATATTGGGGCGTACTCATTCATTCCAAAAAACAGGTTTGTTTTTCAGGCCTGTTTCCGCATCGAATTTTAATGCTCCTCATAAATATTTTGCTCTGACTTGCGAATCTCACTTGGAGGAGTTTTCGTCCAACGTTTATAAGCCCGCCAGAAAGAACTGTATTCCGAATATCCTAAAACGAAACCAATCTCCGACAGACTGACGGTTGAATCGTGAATGTAATGTTCTGCAATCTCCTGGCGTACCTCGTCCAGCAACCTACCAAAAGTCGTGTGCGCGCTCTGAAGCTTGCGTTGCAGGCTGCGTGTACTCATGTGCAATCGTTTAGCCACTTTTTCATCTGAAACCCCGCCGGAAGGCAGCATGTCAATAATCGCGCCTTTAACGCGCTGGACAATGTTATTTTTATCCAGTTCGGCTAAATAGCTGATGATATATTGGTCGCTAAGTGTGGCGAGGTGGGGGTTGCCGATCGGCAAACGTCTATCAACGGCATCGGCCGGTAAGGTAAGGCTGTCATAAGCAGCATTGAACTTAACGGGAGCATTGAAATAGGAATCGTATTCTTCAGCACAGGCAAGCTGAGAGTGGATAAAATGGACCTCCACCGGGTTTAAACCCGGTCCGAAATTAAGCCGACAGGCAGACAGCAAAATTGACACTGACAAATCCATGTGGGCAGGCAGCTTCAGCGTACGAGACAACGTAACGGTTAGCCCTTTAGCCGTATGTTCCAGCCGATGTTCCCTATCTTCGCCGATAATGTGGGCATAGCGGGCAGCACGCTTAAGCGCTTCGCGCAAAGTGCTGCTGGCAAGCCACGCATATCCTAAGGCATTAAAGTGGGAGGGGTGCCAAAATTTTGCCCCACGCAGTCCCCAACACGGATCGTTGATGAGTTCGTTTACTTTAGACCAAAGGCTGTCAGCCCTCGCGTGGGTAATACGCACTCCCGGCTTTAAAATCATTTCACGATCGATGCCCTCCTCCAGGAATATAGATTCGGCGTCATACCCATAGTCATTTAATATATTCCACAGAATATCTGCTGGAGATAAAAGATGAGTTACAGCCATACTCCGTTTTTCCTTTCCAGACTTGCCGTTCTTCATATTAAATTCAGTAAGCTATGCAGTTATCAAAAATGGCGCTAAAGGTCAATCAAATGGCGTGATATGTCAGGCAAGCCTTTAAAAAATGTATTACTTTACAGGTAAATAATGAATGAATTTCCGGTTTGTTCACACAAATAGCATCGATGAAATGCATCCTTATTCGGGATGATCATGTTAAATCAAGATAAATTGAAAAAAACAAAAATCAGTACCGTATTCATCCTGGTAATTATCTCTGTAATTTTATTTTTATTAATTGCCTGCAAACCAAATATATCAGATGGAACAGCTCCTACAGTTGTCAATGGCGTTCTTGATCTGAGTGCTTGGGATTTCGACAAAGATGGACCAGTGGCACTTTCCGGGAAATGGGAGTTTTACTGGCATTCGTTCTTGAAACCCAATGATTTCTCGAAAGAAAATCCGCCGATTATGAGTGGTCTAATCGAGGTCCCCGGAGATTGGAACGGCTTTGAAGTAAACGGAGAGAAAATTTCCGGAGATGGTTATGCCACTTATCGGCTGAGGATACTTCTGGGAGAGGCAAGACAAAGGATGGCTTTTAAATCCCTTGATATGGCGACGGCTTTTTCCATGTATGTAAATGGAAAGCGGTTAACGTCAGCTGGAATACCGGGTAAAACCAGAGATACAACCGTACCGAAATTTTATTCGCATGTGGTCGATTTTAATCCGGCCTCCGATCGGCTGGATGTAAT
>JBAVYC010001014.1:0-2843 GCA_049698595.1 Desulfobacterales bacterium
CTTCTCCCCCAACCAAAAATATTTCCTTACTAATTAAAAATTAACTATTTGAATTCGTAAATATTTATTTTTCAAATATTTGCTGGCAGGTTTCCTGCCATCCATCGTAAGTGATTGGACTGACTCCCTGCAGGTTGGCCGCCTGAGACTCCCTCAGAGCCGGCGCCGTGCTTTCCCTGTCTCATTAGGATATTGGTGCCATTTTACCAATTCATTTTTTTTCATCGTGGTCGGTTTCATCATCACCATGTTTGTCCACATGAATTTCGACGCGCCCATCCGCGAGATCATCCTAGCCTTAAAGGATATCCGTGGCGACAATTTTGATCGCAAGGTCCCGGTCCGATCGAATGATGAAATCGGGTACACTGGAGATGTCATCAACGAAATGACGAAAGGCTTGAAAGAGCGGGGTCGGTTGCGCCATTCTCTTCTTTTAGCAAAAGAGATTCAACAATTTGGCAAAACGCGATTCAAAGATGTGATCCAGACCCACGCCGCTGAAAGCGCAGCAGGAATTTTGACCAGAGTCATCTATGAAGTCGACGGCTTTGCCGGCAACAGCGAAAAATCAGATGATGTCACCCGATTCATTATTAAAATTGTGGCAGACGGGCTTACTCTTTCAGAAGAAGGCCAACAAGGTATCCGGCCGCCACTGAGCCTGTGATGGTAAAAAAGGTCAATAGCAGCACATAGACCCAGCCGAAATAAGAAATCATTATCGGCAGCAAAAACGGCTTGACGGCCCTATTTCCCAGGAAAATGGCAATCAACGAATTCGCCGCTCCTTTTTCCCGCAATTCCTTCAGCAGGGGATACCAGGCATAAATGGGTCCCATGGAGATAATACCGGCGGCGGCTGAGAATATGATACCTCTGCTGCTGGAGCCTTTACCGAGGAATCTGACGATATGCGTCGGTTTTAAAAATAGATTCATAAAAACCATGAGCGTGAAAACCAAGCCTAACGGTATCATGAGGTTGCGCAATATGGCAGTGCTGCTGCGAAATGCCATTGCTGCCCCGGCCGGACTGGTAACAAAAACAATTCCGTAGATCATCAGAACACAGCCGGGAAAAATCAGTTTTTTGAGGCCAGATCTTTTCAGTGCATCTAGCAATGCGACTCCGGTAAAATCAGGTTCGTTCATACTTCGAGCAGGGATGGCGCGAGCCTGTTTCCGGTATTGCGCCACCATTTCTGCCACCGTGCCTTTGACTCCGGTTACCACCTCACTTTATTTTTTCAATGATCAGGTTGCAAGCTTGGGCCACTTCAGAGTCCGGGTGTTTTTCAAAAAATAGATCGCCGCTATCCGCGCAGCCACCCATGGCCGGGTCAATGGGAATCCGTCCCAAAAATGGGATGTCCATTAAAAATATCGCCCTGTTTGCGGGTCCGCTACTGAATAGCTCCTGGCGTTGTCCGCAATTTTGACATAAAAACCCGCGCATATTTTCAATCCAGCCCAATATGGGTATTTTTTCATTTCTGAAAAAATTGATCATTTTTTTTGCGCTGTCGCCGCTTATCTTATTGGGTGTTGTCACAATAATAGTTTTGGCATCGGGAATTGCCTGGATTACAGCCCGCAATTTCTCACCAGGGCCGGCCGCTGTATCGACAAAGAGATAGTCCAACTCGACCCAGTCCACGCTGGAGATAAACCTCTGGATATCGGGAATCATCAGCGGCCTCCCCCAGGCCCCGGTCTCGCCTCTGCCTTTTATTATCGACTGAATGGAAGCTACCTTCAAATCATCGGTGTACCCCACAGGTATGAAAGGTTTATCCCTTTCGCCGACAGCTTCTACTTCGAAACCAAATATTTTATGAATTTCGGGACTGTTATAATTGAGATCCATCAGTCCAACTTTCATCCCCCGCATTGATAGAGCCAGGGCAAAATTCACGATAACGCTGGTTTTACCCACACCTCCCTTGCTGCTAATGAACAGCAATTTATGTTTGATAGATGACATGGATTTCTGAAGATCCTTAACTTGTGAGGCTTCGTCAGGGTTATTTTTAGATGCCTGATCCCTGCTGTTATCTGCAATACTCATAAAATGCCCCCTTTCAGTAGACTAAAATTGCTTTCTTGAAAATAATCCTTTCATAAAGTTATGTCCGACCTCTGCCCCCGCCCAGTCCGCGACCGGCACCCATACCGCCACCTCCGGCATTGGAACCGACCTTGTAGCCGGAGGTCTCCTCAAGGGATTGTAACACCATTGGTTTACCATGATCTTCATGGTTTCCATAAGATGCAGTGCCAGAAACAACGCAATGGTAAAAAGTACGATGAGCAGTGTATCCATTATGCCTATGCTCTGGCCCATTTCAATAATCCTCCGGTGTAAATTAAAGGTTTTTGAAATGCTCTTTTGATTTTTATCAATTAATTCAGCATAAAGCGTGCCAGAGAAATCCTAATCATTTTATGATTTATCAAGCAATGCTGCCTGGGCGGCACATAGCCGCGCCACCGGCACCCGGTAAGGAGAACATGACACATAAGTCAAACCAATTTCATGGCAAAATAAAATTGATTTGGGATCACCGGCATGTTCTCCACAAATCCCGCATTCCAATTCCGGATGGACCTGTCGCACTTTTTGAACGCATAATGTCATAAGCTGACCGACGCCATCCCGGTCGAGGGTGGCAAAGGGGTTTTGGGGCAATATGCCCGTTCGCAAATAGCGTATCAAAAACCCTGCTTCGGCATCATCGCGGGACATGCCAAAGGTTGTCTGGGTTAAATCATTGGTACCGAAAGAAAAAAACTCCGCATGTTCGGCAAGCTCATGGGCCGTCAGCGCGGCCCGCGGAATCT
>JBAVYC010001015.1:0-4028 GCA_049698595.1 Desulfobacterales bacterium
ATCAGAAGGTCTTATAAGACAGCAAAATCCCAAATCTCAAGTACCAAATTACAAATAAATCTCAATTTTCAATATTCAATGACCAAAACCTTCACCAAAGTTGTATCGCACCGATTCGCATGCCATAGCATAGTCTGTCGGCTATGATGCAGTTGGGCACAACTGATTTAGGATCATTTGTCTAGAATTTTGAATTTGGATCATTGGGATTTATTTGAGATTTGATTTTTGGTGCTTGGAATTTTCATGATCTTGCTGATCATTGAAAGTCCAGTATGAAAATATGTTTCTATGCCCCATTTAAACCGCTCGGTCATGCCCATCCATCCGGTGATCTTGCAACCGCTAAAGGTATCTTCGATTTTCTGATTAATCGGGGACATCAGGTTAGGGTCGCAAGTTCACTCCGATGCCGCTGGATATACTGGAAGCCCTGGTTATGGCTGAAATTGATTTGGGAGCGAAGGCAGGTTGTGCAAAAATTCTCTGACGGCGCTGCAGATTTATGGTTTACCTATCATAGCTATTATAAAGCACCGGATTTACTGGGCCCCACGGTTTCCAGAAAATTAAATGTTCCTTATGTCATTTTTCAGGGCATATATTCCACCAAGCGCCGACGCCAGTGGAAAGCTAAACCGGGATTTTATCTGAATAAAAATTCCCTGTGTGCCGCCAATCACGTTTTCAGCAATAAAACTGTCGATCTGCTCAATCTCAAACGCCTTTTGCCCGAAACCCAAGTTACCTATGTGACTCCGGGCATTATACCGGGTGAATTTTGCTTTGACGAAAACGCCCGCAAGAAACTGCGCCGGAATTGGAATATAGGCGACGAACCGGTAATTTTTTCGGCCGCCATGTTCAGACCGGATGTCAAAACCGAAGGGCTCACCTGGGTGATTCGGGCCTGCGGCGAGCTTTATCGACAGGGTCAAAATTTTCGGCTGGTCATCGCCGGCGATGGCAAAGAAAGAGACAAACTGCTGCAATTGGCCCACGAGCATGTACCTGGCCGGGTGTTATTTTTGGGGAAAATACCCCGTGAGGACATGTACCGCTATTACAGTGCCGCCGATGTATTCGTTTTTCCCGGCATCAGAGAATCACTGGGCCTGGTTTTTCTGGAAGCGCAATCCTGCGGGTTACCGGTGGTTGCTTTTAACAATGCCGGGGTTCCGGAAGCCGTTCAGGATGGCAAAACCGGATTGCTGGCACCGATGTATGCCCTGGGACCGTTTGTGGATGCCATCAAACGCCTAATAATCGATAAAAATCTGAGACAGCAGATGGGTTTCGCTGCACAATCTTATGTGCGCGAATTTCATGATTTAAATAAAAATTATCAGGAGCTTGAACTATCGCTGAGCGAAATTGTCAAAAGCCGATTATAGTTTTTTGATTGACCGCCTTACCATTTCGGAATAAACTCCGAAAAAGTTAAGCTATTTCGGAGGAATATCCCCGCCTTCGCCAGATTCTTTGATGCCATGGGATTCTCTCACGGTGAACTTACTAATTTTTCCAATATTGCCCGCGAGTGCGGGGTGGATTCAAAAACCGTAAAAGAGTATTACCAAATCCTTGTGGAATGGAAAAATTATTGCATAGTACAACCACCCGCTTTGGCCTGATTCGTCACGCTCAAACCGACTGGAATCGGGAAAAAAAAATCCAAGGGCACAGCGACTCTCCGTTGACCGCTAACGGCAAAAAACAGGCCTCGAGCTGGGGTCGGAGACTATTTCAATTCCCATGGGATCGCCTACTGGCTAGCGATAGCGGCCGGGCCCTGACTACTGCTGAGAGGATCAATGCATTTTTGAATATCCCATTGGAAACTGATCCCAGGCTCAGAGAACAGGATTGGGGTGATTGGGTAAGCAAAACCATCCCACAGATTCAAACGGAGGCATACCAGGTTCTGGAAGAACAGATAAACGCCGGCTGGAATTTTTGTCCGCCCGGGGGAGAATCCCGCGACAGTGTTCTGGAAAGAAGTCAAGAGGCATTGATGGAAGCCGCCGATCGATATCCCGGAGACAACCTTTTGGTGGTTACCCACGAAGGTGTGATTAAATGCCTTGTTTATTATCTGTGCGGCCGAAAATTTCTTCCGACCGAGCCTCGCCTCCTCCAATCCTACCGGCTTCATTGGCTGGTTTTTGACAGGCAGGGACTCCAAATAGAGAAAGTCAATGCGCTTAAACTAGACCCATAGAGGCATTTTTGGGACAACATGTTCTTAGAAATAATATGCAATATCTAATGATTCACGACATACGCAAAGAATACTTCGAATTAAGCCTGAATCAATACCGGCTGACGTTTGATGATGGGCTTTTTTCCCAGTACTACTATTATCCGCTGTATAAAAATCATACTGAGAGATTAACCTACTTTATTGCCACCTCGTTTATACAACCCGGTAAAGCCCGAAGCATGTATGCCGGTGAATACATTCCTTATTATTTGAAACCGAAAAAATATATGTACCGTAGCTTTATCGAAAATAATTTCGATCACTGCATGGCAATCGAAGAGATCCAGGAACTTTCGGCTAAGCCGAACGTGCAGATTGGTGTTCACAGCCATTTGCATGATGTCATTCCGACCCGCACCCACCCGCGAAAAAGGAAACCCCTCAGCAAATGGAAACTGGAGCGGTTTAAAAATTCACCCGAAATTTCCAGCCTGGACCTGAGTATCCGATCCAAAATCGCTTTTCAGGGTTTCAATTTTCAGGAAGGCTCACTTAAACGAAGATCCAGAACGGAATGGGAAGACTACATCAAGTATGATACTGAGCTGAGCATAAAATGGGTGGAAGACCATTTAGGGTTTACACCTGATATGTACTGTTTCCCGTTTAACGAACATCATGAGAAATTATTAGCGACTCTCCAAACTTTCGGGTTCAAAAAATTTTTTGCTGCAAGACCCGGGAAAAGCAAAGAAATTTTCGGCAGGGTGGATATTGATAGTTTGATCTAAGATTAAATAACCATTAAAAAAGACAGCACCCATGGGCAAAAATAGTAACGCGGAATCACGGCCGGCTGTTTCGGCGATCTCATTTTTTACCGAGTCGGGAGTTAATTTTTTAGCTACCTACCGGGTATGGATCGTGGCTGCGGTTTGGTTGGGGGTCAGAGGTTACATGATCTGGGGCTTGAGCCCTAATTATTATGTCGAGAGCTATTTGAAAATGGCCGGCGATTGGCTGGACGGCTACACCCCCTATGCGGCCTTTAAAGTTGAATATCCCCCCGGCGCGCTGTTGTTATTTGTCCTGCCACGAATTTTTACTGAAGTACCCACATTGTACGGCTATTTTTTCGCCGGTGTGATGCTCCTGGCGGACCTGGGTATCCTGCTGTTCTTTTGGCGAATTCCGGCGCTGGTCCGCGGAGGTGAGGATAAAACAGATCTGGTGCGGCGTTATGAGACCACTTTGCTGTGCCTTACGTATATCGTGTTCACGGCTGTTTTCGGACGTCTGCTGTTTCAGACCTATGATTTGATTATGGGTCTGTTGTTGGTGGCCTCGATCTACTTTGCGCTAGGCAAAAAAACCGTTCTGGTTGACTTGCTGTTGGCCATCGGAATTTGGCTCAATCTCACGACCCTCGTCTGGATACCGCTATTGTGGTGGTATGGTTTTCTCAGTCGGGAAAAAGCGCTATCCTCCAAAAGATTTTTAATAATCAGTGAATTTATGCGTTGCCTGCTACCGCGGGTTACCGTTTTAGCCGGCGGCCTGGGGGTGTTGTTTCTGCCCTTTTTTATGCTGTCCGGCCGCTCACTGGGTTATATTGTGCAATTCCATCTTGAACGCGGTACCCAGCTTGAAAGTACGGCTGCCGGTATCCTGATGATGGGAGCGAAAATATTCGGATTGGGGCTTTCGACTGAATTTACGGATCGGGCGATACATCTGGCCGGGCAGCTTGGCAGCCAGGGGGCCGCTGTGACCGGGATCCTTTCGATCATCGTTTTTGTGATCGCTACCATTTATCTGGCGCGAA
>JBAVYC010001016.1:0-4751 GCA_049698595.1 Desulfobacterales bacterium
CCGAGTACAGCACGGCACCAAACCTGATTATGCTCTCAGGGTAGATCAAAGAGAAAATATATCAAGATCTTAAATTTGGGTGGTGGTCCAGTTTAACTGTAAGGTATTTTATCTTTAAATTTCAATAGCTCGGCCATGCTCCAGACATGGTCAGTAAGATTCGCTGCCATGAAAGGGGTAGTAGGCCGTCCATAACGTTTAGTCAGCGTTTTGTGAGATCGGCAAAGATGATAGTAGCCAAGAGATAGCGCAAGTTGAGTCTCATGGTTTTGCTGACACTTTGAAAAGCACAATGTTTTGCGTCCACAACGGGCGTCCATGTGGCGAACGCTTGAATTATATCGTTCAACATAGGATGTGTTGATTTTATTGCTCACAGAGGATGCATCCAGAATACTTTCGATCCTTTCAGAATCGCCGAAGACAACTTTTCGGGTGACTTTGACGACGCGATATTTTTTATACTGCTTGACGACCTGAACATAGAGCAGATCCTCTGGTGGGACAAGGCGTGGGTTAGGTGGTCTTCCGGGACCCGGTTTGCGGGTAGGATATACAAGCTCGCCATAAACTTGCAATAAGGCATTGGTGTATTGATCCAATTGATCAGATGAAAATAAATCCGGCATTCGTATCGTAATCCGTTTTACTTCTTCGAGAAGGGATACAGCATGAGGTTGAGTTCGCTTGCCGATGATATATGCAAGCACAATCTTGTTGATCGCATCAAAGGCAATCCAGATCCAAGCATCGCCCAGTGAGCGTTGTAATTTTTCAACAGGATCAAGGTTTTTCTCTTTTTTGCCTACGAAGGACCACATCTCGTCGAGTTGACACTCTGTGACCTCTACATTGTCAAGAAGCGAACGGCTAACTCTTTTGGCCTGTTCGCCGGCCTTAGCCAAGACGAGCAGAACGGTCTTTTTATCGACGTTCTGAATGCGGGCTGTCGCAGCCACACCGACACCTTCTGCAAGTGACTTGGCGATGGTCTCGAAATCTTTTTCGGACAGATGCGTGTGATGAAGAGCCGTGCCCCATCGCGGAGAAATCCGAGATCGTGATGATGACAAACAGACAAGGGCGTTTTCCGGATCGATGAACAATCCGGCGACACCATGGGCCTGCATACTATCCATGACCTGTTTGTCGAGGCGCAAACGACGGTCCATATTAGCTTTACGCATTTTCTCGTAGATTACTTGTGGGATGTCGTTGTTTTCAAAAAATAGCCCGTGCTGACATTGTCGAAGTTCAACATTGACAGTTAACTTGAAGCAGGCCCCTTTTTTGTGAGCCCAAGCTTTTCGACAATTCTTTCCACGGTTCTGCGCGAGCAATCCACATGGTAGATTTTTTGAATCTCTTGGCGAAGACGTTCTCCTGAGATTGTAGATTGCTCCACCTTGCGGTGTACGATAAAATTGACGATTTCTTGGTTCAGAGCAATGATTGGCCGACGTCCCATGGTTGAACCGAGCAGGGCAACGTAACCGCGCACCATGAAAGAACGTTCGAGCTTGTAAAAGTACTCTCGTGAGAATCCGAACAGTTTACAGGCTTTTGCAACTGTAATATTTTCGACTCTAGCGGCTCGGATCATCTCGTATCGAACCTGTGGCAGGTCCCGTGGGTCGAAAAAATTAAGTGTTTCAAAAAGAGGATGCGAAACCCGCTCAGGTTTTGGATTGATTAAACCTTCTTGTTCGAGAAACTTTTTTTTAGTGTCGGTCATAGTATCTTCCTATGGGTCAGGTAGTAAGTGAGCACCGATTGGAATAATATATGATCGACGCAATTATGTCAACTATATTTGTCGTTTATCAGTAATGTCGCACGAGCATTTTAATCAGGGGTCCGGAGACATGTTATGCTATTTTTTGGGTCACAGCACTCGCAACTATTCAGAAAAAAAAGCTTTTAGAGACATATACGCTCGAAATTAAATAAAATTTATCGCAAAAGGGCGTTCTTCTGCCAGCCTTTCAACTTTTTGAAGGATATCAAGGTTTCTATTTAATGGCTTATATCAAACGAAGCTGATAGGGTCGCTTCAAACGTGCCTGCACCCAATCAACATCCAACCATGGCCCGGTTAAAGTTTCACGAACAAAATCAATAAAACCACGGACTCCTTTTTCAATGAACATCGACAAAAGGCATTCAGAATATTGAGCCAGCACGTTTATCGTCCGTCCAATTCGCATTAAATAGTGATAGCCCTTCATGGCATTCCAGTCATATGAAAAGCAGTGTTCATACTGGTAGCCCTGGCGTTTTTCCGCCAGCAATTCCGATTCAATATTCCAACGGTGGCGCGCTGCCAAATTACAGCGTTCGTGGATATTTTTGTGTTCCAACGGCTCAGAGGATATCCACGCGTGCCGGGAGCTTTTGGTTTCAATCTGCCGGCTATCTTTATTCACTTCTTGCCAGCTTTCTTCACAGACAATCACATGCACAACCTGCTTTTTGTCGATATCATAGTAATACTCAATATCATTGACCCACCTAAAATGCTGCTTTCGGCCCTTATAGGCTCTTAGATGGCGATTTTGCGGCAAAAGTTTTTTCAACCCCTCATATTCCTCCCAAACACTTTTAAGGCTTTTATCCTGCAAAACGATCATAAATTTCCAATTGTTGCGGCGGCATATTTCCAGAACCGGGCCATTGGGATAAAGTCCATCCAACAAAACCATGATTGGCAGGCGCTTAAATTCCGCTTTCAACCGCTTGGCAAGTCTTTTAAACGCGTTGCGTTCGCAGTCTTGCTTGTCGGCATTGCTATCCCCCTGGCCATAACTTAAAAATTCACTCATCAACGGTATCGTCATGCCATTACAAAACGCCAGGCTGGCTTCCAGTACATAAACGTAATATTGCTTGTCATACCCATCACCTTTTTTGACCTCACGCTCCAAGCATTCTTCGCTCCACAGGTAGTTGCGGACAAACTTTTGAGTCCCATCAATGGCAACCGGGTAATGCGCATTTATCAGATAGCGGATAAATTTCTTTTTACGAATTAAACTGCGCACCAGCTCCAGCTGGGCTTTTTCAATCTCTGATACATCAATTCTTTCTAACAAACGCATCAACGTGTCGTTGTGGGGCAACTGTTCAATCTCGGGAAACAGCATTTTAAGGTTTTTTACGAACATCGGAAGCGTCATTTTGCGGTTGGCTTCTCGTCGAGACGCCATCTGATACACAAAGGTCAATATGCCGTAGATCATTACCATCGTCAGTTTGTATTTGATCTTCTTCGCATTTCTCGGATCTGCGATCTTGGACAAACCTCGCAGTAATACCGGCAAATTGGCTTGTAAAATCCGATGTTGCTCACTAACGGCTGTCAGCCGGGCATGCTTTTCCTCCTGCTCGCTTTGATAGCTGCTCTTTGCATTGCTAATTGAAGGGCCAACCGCCGGCGCTAATCCTTTGGCCCGTTGTGTTTGTAACAGCTGCTTGGCGGCCTTTTTTCTCTCCTTTCTCTTCTGCTTGATAACTTCGCGATTGGCTCGACGGCTGGGCTTGCTCATATCGGCGCCCTCCCAACCAGTTTTTCTGAACAAAGCAGATCCCGATAATTTTTTACCAGTGGCTTTAAAAAAATCTTCTTGGCGCTGGTGCGATAGCTCTTTCCAGCTCGCAAAAGACCCTGACCGCTGGTCATGCCAACATATTGCCAATTGGCCGCCTGGTAACAACTGCCTTGATAATGCTGCGGGTCTACAAACGTCTCCATCAATACCGGAGAATAACCCCAACGCTGTTGCCAATGCACTCTTATTTGACGGCTAATCTGACCTAACACATGGCTGGCAAGATTTTTCACTCTCACCCATGGGAAAATCAAATACCGTGAATTATTAATCACCCAAGGCAAATTTCTCAAACGCTGCGGCTCTTTCCAGCCAATCCAACGCTCTCTGGCCCCCATGCATTTTGCCGCTCCGCTATATAAAATACAACCCAGCCGACCGCGATCACTTTTAATAAAATATCTGAGCGTATAGCCAAAGGGCTTTTTGTATCCCAAATAATGATACCGGGCCACATATTCTTGCCATAACATGCCAGTATCTTTATCTTTTACAACTTCAAGCGCTACCATACCAAGCTTTTTCAGCGGGCAAACAATTGCAGGCTGCGGCCCTGTTGGAGCGTTGAGCAGATGTGCGCTTTCAACACTTGGTTTGCTTCGTCTACGCTTTGGGGGAAGCTGCAACACACCTTGCAATTCCAGCTTTTCCAGTAACTTAATACAAGCATCTTCCTTATTGGTGCCAGATGCTCGATACCATTGCAGATGCTCGGCTATGGTTTGCGCTAACTCCTTTCGGCTTAACCCCCCGCATAGACTAACGGTTTCTTGGATCTGTGAAATCTCTTCTGCGCTGATCTCACGACCGCAGTGGACCATAGCTATGGTTCCATTTTTAAGCATAGCCTCTCCTCTCCTTTTCAGGGTGATTTACACTTATCCCAGACTATACTATCAAAATGTCATTTAACTGTCTATAGCTATTTTTGCGATAAAAAAATTTCCCGCTCTTTATCAATCGTTGATGGTATTGAGGTTCTCAGATGCTCTTCAGGGCTGGACCCTCCCATTCAACCCTCTTCAAACACTTTTGTCTCCGAGCCCACGCTCCAAATGCGATAGCGCACCTCAACGCCCTCGGGCGCATACATTACAATTGGCAAACGGCTGTTGTAACGGATAAGGTAGGGTTCGCCACCCC
>JBAVYC010001017.1:0-1722 GCA_049698595.1 Desulfobacterales bacterium
GCAGACCGAAAAGCCGTCACAGACCACGCACATCCATCTGAACAGGGACAAGAAAGAAATTTACTACTCAATTTCTACCTATCCGCTGCTCGAAAATGGTGATGTGATCGGGGCCATTGAAATATCCAGGGACATCACCAATGATATCAATGCTCAAAAGGCCATGATGCAGCAGGAAAAGCTGGCTTCTGTCGGCCGTCTGTCCGCCGGTGTTGCCCATGAAATCAATAACCCCCTGACGACCATTTTGACCACCGCCATGTTGATCTTGGAGGATCTCGACCCGCAAGATCCAAACTACCAGGAACTGGAAACCATTACCAGGGAAACCTTACGCTGCCGTAAAATTGTCACCAGTCTGCTCGATTTTGCCCGCCAGTCCACACCTTCCAGAAAACCGTGTGATATCAATAACGTCGTTAATGAGAGTGTCGTTTTAACTAACAAACAGGCCGCTTTTAAAGATGTAGCCTTAATTTATGAACCAGGTGCAGATATACCGCTCGTTCAATTAGATAAAGGCCAGATCCAGCAATCTCTGATCAATTTGATTATCAACGCCGTCGAAGCCACTGATGCCGGGGGAACCATATCGATTTCAACCGTTTACAAACCACAGCCGGAAACCATCGAGGTTGCCGTAAGTGACACGGGAGCGGGAATTAGCGAAACGGACCTGGTCCGAATTTTTGACCCCTTTTATACCACCAAAGACAATGGCAATGGGCTCGGATTGGCCATCACCCACGGGATTATCGAACAACACAACGGAACCATCGAAGTTCACAGCCGATTAGGCCGGGGCACCACGTTTACAATCAAGCTGCCGATCACATCTGGAGCAGACCATGCCGCATGATAGCCCTCGCATCCTGGTCATCGATGACGAAATCAATATCTGTCGCAGCTGTTCCAAGGTATTGACCAAGCTGGATTATGAGGTGGACTATGCCCTGAACGGCTATGATGCCTTGAAAATGATGGATACCGAACCGTTTGATATTATTATCACCGATTTAAAAATGAGCAGTTTGGGCGGCATGGAAGTGCTGCGCCGGGTAAAGGACGCTTATCCCGACACGCCTGTGATCGTGATGACCGGCTATGCCAGTGTCTCCTCGGCCGTGGAAGTCATGAAAATAGGTGCCCTGGATTACCTTCCCAAGCCATTTACCCCGGATGAGCTGCGGGCCATTGTCCGCCAGGCCGTGGCAGAAAGAGAAATCAGACTGCAAAATCGAAAACTGCAGCAACAAACCCAAAAAACCACACCGCTTTCGCACAAACTTATCGGCACCAGCCCGAAAATCAAACAGGTGATCGCCATGGTCCAGAAAGTGGCCCCCACCGATTCCACGGTTCTGGTACATGGGGAGAGTGGTACCGGCAAAGAACTGGTGGCCAGAGCCGTGCATGCCAACAGCCGCCGGAGCAAAGAGGTCTTTTTTGCAGTGGACTGCGGCACATTGTCGAGCAACTTACTGGAAAGCGAATTGTTCGGCTATATGAAAGGTGCCTTTACCGGGGCCGATAAAAATAAAGATGGTATTTTCAAACTAGCGGATAGAGGAACTATTTTTCTCGATGAAATCAGCAATATCGGCCTGGCGGTTCAAGGCAAACTGTTGCGATTTTTAGAAACCCGTGAATTTCTCCCCTTAGGCGCCCGCAGCACTTTGCAGGTCAACATTCGCTTAATTTTTGCAACCAATCAGAATTTAC
>JBAVYC010001018.1:0-17968 GCA_049698595.1 Desulfobacterales bacterium
TATCCGATTTTAAGTGCCGGCATGGGTCCCACCCTGATCGGAGAAAATACCGGTGCGCCGGTTGAACTGGTTGTGGCGGTTTCGGAAGCCGGCGGTCTTGGCGTGTTGGGGGGCAGCGGATACACAGTGGATGAACTCCAGCAAGCTATTCGAGAAATCAAAAAACAAACCGACAAACCCTATGGCGTTGATCTTCTTTTACCCAAGTACCTGGATCTTAAAGGTGGACTCGGCGGAACAGATGCCCGAGAGCTGCCGCTGAGCATGGTGCTGAAAACAATCCCGCAACCACATCAGGACTGGATTAGTAAAATAAAACAAGAAATGGGGTTGCCGGACGTTGAAATCATGATTCGCAGAAACACGACCACCATGTTCCCGAAGGAATCCATCCAGGTGTGCCTTGAAGAAAAGGTGCCGCTTTTTTGTGCCGGCCTTGGAAACCCGGGTTTCATGGTGCCAGAGGCCCATGCGGCCGGCATGAAAGTTCTGGGCATCACCGGCAATGCCAAAAATGCCAAACGTATGGCGGACGCCGGAATCGATTTGCTCGTCGCCCAGGGACATGAAGGCGGCGGACATACCGGCCGGATCGGAACCATGGTGTTGCTGCCGGCAGCCATCGACGCCGCCAACCCCGTGCCGGTCCTGGCCGCCGGTGGTATCGGTGATGGACGCGGATTGGCGGCCGCCCTGGCAATGGGTTGCGTGGGCGTCTGGGTCGGAACCCGCTTTCTGGCAACCGATGAGGGCGGTGCTCTGGATGTTAACAAACAGAAAATAGTACAATCCACCGACGAAGGCACCCGCGTTAGCACCGCTTATACGGGCAAAACACTGCGGGCCAGCTACAACCAGTTTCACGATCTCTGGGCCAATTCGGGGCTCGACCCCCTGCCCTTCCCGACCCAGGTTCTAATTTCTTCAGCAATGCTGGCAAGCTTTATCGAAGCCAACAAAACAGACTTTGTGGGCGGATTGGCCGGGCAGGTTTCAGGCATCATAAAGGAAATTAAGCCGGCGGCCCAGGTGTTGGAAGACATGGTGGCGGAAGCGGTGGACATATTGACGAGAAAATTGCCGCAAAACGTCACCGCCAGGTGATGGGAAGCGAAGGTGTCAGGCATTCCGCCGCCGGCGGATCAGCCCAGCCGTTGGCCGCCGAGACGGCCAGTTTGATCCAACAAGAGACTCCAGCCTTGCGGAATTTATCAAAAAGCGAATATCGAATAATGAATATCGAATGTCGAATGATTGTATTCTATTCTAAATAAAGATTGAGCGCAGCCTCCCCTCCGGCCTGTAAGCCTATGAAGCCTACGAGCTGGCCTCCGGCTCGTAGCGGCACGATCCTACGCCTCGGAGAGAAGCGGGCTCGTAGGGGTTCTATCGCCTACGCCTCGGAGAGCGATTCCACCCTTCGATATTCTGCGGTTCGCTGTTCGGCCTCGCGGAATCTCATACAGAGCCCTATTTGCATGATGAAGTTTCATGCAAGCCATCTGTCAGGTAACGCCTGCGGCGCAACCTGACCTACGGGCTTAAAATAATCTCTGTGTCCTGGTTTATATAGTCAAGTTTCCTCTATCATCTGTCTTCTGCCCTCTGTCCTCTGTCTTCTGGCATCTGTTATCTGTCTTCTATCCTCTGTCCTCTGCCTTCTGTCCTCTGCCTTCTGTCCTCTGCCTTCTGTCTTCCGGCATCTGTTATCTGTATTCTGTCCTCTGTCCTCTGTCTTCTGCCCTCTGTCCTCTGTTATCCGTCTTCTGGCTACTTATCCGTCAGCGCCGCGACCCCCGGCAGGGTTTTGCCTTCAATAAATTCCAGTGAGGCCCCGCCGCCGGTGGAGACATGCGACACCTTAGCGGCCACTCCGGCTTTGTTGACAGCCGACGCCGAATCACCGCCACCAATCACGGTGGTGGCCCCTTTTGCGGTGACCTGGGCCAATAGCTCCGCAATGGCATAGGTTCCCCGGGCGGTTTCATCTATTTCAAAAACCCCCATGGGGCCGTTCCAGATAACGGTCTTGGCATTTTCGAGCACGGCACGAAATGTTTCGATGGATTTGCTGCCGATATCGAGGCTTTCCCAATCAGGCGGTATGGCATCGGCACTGACTTCCTTCAGCGTGCCTATTTTACGCGCGTTAAAATCGAAAAAATCGGTGACCATGCAATCAACGGGCAAAACAATCTTGTCGCCACCCTGTGCCAAAATTTCTTTGGCATATGCCACCTTATCCGCTTCGAGCAAAGATCTGCCGATTTCAAGACCCCGGGCTTTAAAAAAAGTGTAGGCCATTCCGCCACCGATAATCACCTTATCAACCTTGGGCAGCAGGTTGGTGATGACATCGATTTTGCCGGATATTTTGGCACCGCCGAGAATCGCAACAAACGGCCTGGCAGGATTTTCCATGACCCTGCCGAGGTAGTCGAGCTCTTTAACCATGAGATAGCCGGCGGCACATTGATCGAGAAAGTGTGTCACCCCTTCGGTCGAGGCATGGGCTCGATGGGCGGTGCCGAAAGCATCGTTGACATACATATCACCGAGCTTGGCCAGTTTACCGGCAAACCCGGAATCATTGTCCGTTTCTTCCTTGTAATAGCGAAGATTTTCAAGCAGCAGAACATCTCCAGCATTAAGCCCGTTTGCTGCGGTTTCAACGGCCTCGCCGATACAGTCATCGACAAAGGTGACATCTTTGCCAAATAGCCGGCTTAAAACCGCCACGCAAGGCTTCAAGGACATCTCGGCCACCCTTGACCCTTTCGGCCGGCCGAGATGTGACATCAGGATCAGCTTGCCGCCTTTTTCCACAATATATCTGATTGTTGGCAAAGCCGCCTGGATGCGCTTATCATTGGCAACCTTGCCGTCCTCCAGCGGCACGTTAAAATCAACCCGCATCAGGACGCGCTTGCCGTGCAAATCCAAATCTTCAACCGTTAATTTTTTCATAATGGCCCTCCTTTGTCACTTCTGCCTAAGCACACGCATATTAAAAATAGCAATCTAAAACTGAATCGCAGAACATAGAAAAAAATTTATAGATCAATCCTCATAAATATTCAAATCCCGCGCCACACCCGGTATGTGTGCATAGTGCAGGGCGACAATATGATTAACACCGCGGGAAACAAGAAAATTGATAATTTCCGGTGACGTCAACCGGTACCGGATCGGCCAGCCGAATTGTTCGAACCATTGCCAGACGGCGGAGAATAAATGGGCCGGGAACAAATGGACATGAGCATCCACCGTAAACGGCAGGGCGGCCGGCAGGTATTCCCCTTCAGGATCCCCGAGCAAGGGAAGTGGCGCCTTCAGCAAACCGGATTGACTTTTTAACCTGAAATCATTCTTGTTGGACGCTATTATAGATCGGGAACTCACAGATTTCCTCTCAAACAATTATAATTGTGGTTCTCTAAATACGCATTATCTCTAAAAATTGAAAGAGATATTTGACTATCCACCGAAGTTGTGAAATATCACATTGACCTGAATAAACCGGAAAAGTTAAAAAATGTAAAAAATTCAAAATTAAATAACTCATGATCCAAGCATGTAAAAGTGAAAGCGCGCTCAAAGTCCTCCGATACTCCGATAGATAGGATCTGCAAAGCGGATTAACCTCTGTGGTCCTGGACAAAAGCCAAGACTTTGAAGCGGCCTTCAATTTGTTAATATCTAAATTCAATTAAAACATATAATACATCTAAATCATTATGAAAACAACACACAAAGTATTTTTTAAAAATTCCAAGAAAATGAGGGCAATCCCGTCGTCAAGTGTGCATCTGGTGGTCACCTCACCGCCCTACCCCATGATCGAAATGTGGGATGAAATGTTCAAGCGCCAAAATAAAAAAATTGCCGACGCCTTGAAACACGAAAAGGGTTTTCAGGCCTTTGAATTGATGCACCGCGAACTTGACCCTGTCTGGCAGGAAATTTATCGAATATTGATAGATGGCGGCATAGCCTGTATCAACATCGGCGATGCCGTCCGGACCATTGATGAGAATTTCGGGTTGTATCCCAATCATTCCAGAATCCTGACTGCAATGTTAACGACCGGCTTCAGCGCCCTGCCCCTGATATTGTGGCGCAAACCGACCAATGCGCCGAATAAGTTTATGGGATCGGGGATGCTGCCGGGCGGGGCCTACGTTACCCTCGAGCATGAATATATTCTCATCCTGCGAAAAGGCTCTAAAAGAGAATTTGGCAGTCCGCGGCAAAAACAAACCCGGCGTGAAGGCGCCTTCTTCTGGGAAGAAAGAAACCAATGGTTTTCGGATGTGTGGTTTGGTTTAATCGGAACCACCCAGAAGATGAAAAATAATGCTGCCCGGTTGAGAAGTGCGGCCTTTCCCTTCGAACTGTCTCATCGTCTTATAAACATGTATTCGACAAAGGAGGATACGGTCGTGGACCCCTTTCTGGGTACCGGAACCACCATGTCCGCGGCCATGGCAACGGGGAGAAACAGCATCGGCTTTGAGATCGAATCCGATTTTCGAGACAAGATATTTTCCACAATGGATACGGTGATTGACACTTCCAATGACCGGATCCACCACCGCATCCAAGACCATCTCGAGTTTGTCCAAAAACGATCTGAGGAGAAAGGCAACCTCAAATATATCAACACACATTATAAATTCCCGGTGATGACCCGCCAGGAGGTTGAGCTCTTTTTTAATCCTCTAGAAAACATCGAGAAAATTGATGAGAAAACGATGGCAGTGACATACTCGGATGTTCCCCCGGAAACTTTTGAGGGTGACTGGAAGGCGTTGGCACCCTCGCGGACAAAGAAAACAAAGGCCGGCCAACTGCAACTGTTTTAGCGGAACCAATCAATCAAGATACAGTCAATTTCCCGTGAAGCGCACCGATCCGCTGCAACACCGGCGGATGTGAATAGTTTAGAAAAACATAGAGTGGATGCGGCATAAGATTTGACAGGTTGTGAACAGAGAGTTTTTTTAAGGCCGTTACCATGGATTGGGGATCGTGGGTGGTCTCGGCTGAAAATCGATCCGCGGCGGTCTCGTTTCGGCGCGAGAGCATTTGCATGAATAGGCCGATAAAAAAATCAAGCGGTGAGTACAACATGGCGAAAAAAATCAAACCGGCATATACGGATTTCTGCGGCATATAAAAGGCGTCAAACAGTCCCTGATAGGAAATAAAAATCGACATCAAAAACAGCATGATTCCCATCTGCAAAATACCGAGGACCATGGACTGGAGGATATGTTTTTTTTTATAATGGCCCATTTCATGAGCCAGCACGGCAAGCAGCTCGCCGGTTGTATGTCGCTTTATCAACGTGTCGAACAGGACGATGCGGCGATGTTTTCCAAAGCCGGTAAAAAAAGCATTGGATTTGCTGGAACGTCGGGAACCATCCATGACATAGACATTTTCTATCGGAAATTTAATGGAGCCGGCATATGAAAGAATAGCGGATTTAAGCTCGCCGGCTTCCAAAGGGGTAAACTTATTGAACAGCGGAATGATCCAGGTCGGCGCAATGAATTGAACGCCAAGCATATAGGCGGTAACAGCGATCCAGCAATACCACCAGGCGTTGGCCCCGGTATGCACAAAAAACGCCAGAATTGCGGCCATAAGCGGTGCACCCAGCAAAACTGCCAGTAACAGTCCCTTCGCAAGGTCCGTCACGAATGTTGCCCAGGTGGTTTGGTTGAATCCAAAACGTTCTTCGATCACAAAAGTGGCATACAGGCTGAACGGAAGCGAGAGAAACCCTTTGAACAATAACAGGACCGCCATGTAGATCAGACCGGTAACAATCGGACCGTAATTAAAAGATCGCACCCATTCATCCAGCAGGGGAAAGCCTTTGGCAAACCAGAAAATTAGTATCACGCTAACGTTAAATGTCGCTGTGACCCAGCCAAAACGGGTATTGACTTTCAAATATTGCTGGGATTTGCGATAACGATCCGGGTCATATACCCCCCGGAAGGCTTCCGGCAGATCGTTTCGCAGCATTGATAGATTCAGGTAGTCGGCCAGGCCATTTAGTGCAAAATCAAAAATGATGGCGGCGAGGATGATGATGGCTATGGTGTTCATGAAAAAATCAAACGATTTGTCAGCAATCCGTGGTTGATCAGAGATTAGTCAAAATTGAAAATATGTGTAACAAATATAAGTATTTGTTAATTGAATTCCTTACTTTAGATATCGTTGATTGGTTGATTGGTTAAGTGGTTGTAAATATGGATTTATCCCATATTTTCAAAATAATTGGATACTTCATGTTTTAACAATCGTAACATTCTAAAATTATAACTATAATTTATCTAATCAACCATTCAACCAGTAAACTATTCAACGAGGTCTGTACTTCAACATTTGACATTCATTTCAAACATGTTTGGCCACACCACTGCCTTCCATCAGTTGAACCAACTTCTCATAGGGCTGAGCACCTACAAGCGACATCCCATTGATCATAAAGGTTGGTACCGCTTTAACACCCAATTGATATGAACGCGTCCAATCCTGGTCAACAGCTTCTTCGAAGGTTCTCTTTTCAATCACTTCCAGAACCTGGTCGGCAGGCAGCCCAACCGATGTCCCCAGTTCCACCAGGGTCGATCGCAGACCAATGTTCAAACCATCGGCAAAATAGGCTCTGAAGGCCTCCATATGGAATTTTTCGCCACATCCCTGCCTTTCCGCCAGTTTGGCCAGCTCCTGGGCAAGACGGCTGTTGTAGGTCTTTTCCCGCTCTCCAAACGGCAAACCGAGATCCTTTGCCGTGCGGCTTAGATGCGCCAGCACCTGTTTAATGTCGACCGGCCGGCCGGCAAACAGTTCCTCTAACGTGAGTCCATCCGCAGGTGTCTCCGGATGCAGCGGAAAAGCTGTCCACTTGATATCGATGTCAAACTCGTTTTGCAATTGTTCAATACGCCCGGTAATGAAATAACACCAGGGTCAGACATAGTCGGAAAAAATTTCCAGGGTTGCTGATTCAGACATCATGACCTCATGTAAAGATTTATGTAAATTTTGTTAAGTTATTTATATCTATGAATATTCCGGAATAATTGGTTTAGCACTGTTTGTACCTGAACGGGAGTGTTATTTTTATTACATCCAAGTGCCTAATCCTGAGGACCGGGTTTCCGATGTTATAACATAAAAATGGGGCGGTTCATGGGGAATGAACCACCCCGATAGAGGAAAGTGTTAAGGGTTAGTTTATATGGTTAACCTATTAACAACTTAGCAGCATCAGCTGCTTGATTAAATAATAATGCCACAGAGTGCCATGTCAAGGGTTAAATTTATTTCGTCGGTAAAAATTTAACGCCAAAGCCCTGCCGATTGGACCAGGAAACCTTGCCGCGAAGTCTGGCGATTTTGCCCGTCTTTTTTAAGGGAATTTCAACTATGATTAGTTGTCCTACCATGACGGGATCTTTGGATTTGACCGCGACACCCTCAGTGCTGACATTTTCCGTAGTTCCCTCGTAAGAGTGGTTATCAAATTCAAATTTAACGGGAATCGTTAACGCTTTTCGCGGATTTTCTCTCGACCATGGAATTTCATCCTGAATTTTGGCTTCAGCATTTTCAAATATCAATTCCACTCCGTATCCGTAATAGTAGGAAGACCGTTTTAATGCTTTGCGCCACATAATGATACCGCGATAGCTTTCGAATTTATCAGGTTCCGATGCGAAAGGCGAATTGCTGATACCAATGCGAATTTCTGCTTCCGGTTCCAGCCGGGCGTCGGCCTCAAAATATAGGCCCTTATTGCTGAAATCATACATCATGCTACCACGCTGAACACCGATCTCGCTATTTTCCAGCGTAATCTTAGACTCGTGCCCAAAGCGTGTTTTATCTCTTCTTTCGGGGTTGGATTTCATAAAACTCCTCTACCTCTTCGCCATTTAACTGAAAATTTAAAATGATATGAAATGGTTCAGCCGGATTATGGCTCGGCTTTACGCTGATATTTTTTGAGAAGATCCTGAATAGCCTCTTCGAGTAAATCGTTTTGCCGCTTTTCCTGTTGTGCCGCTAGAATCTTAATTTTTCTAATCAAATCCGAGTCCAACGTTGTATTATACATTTTTCTATTGTTCATATCAGTATTTACCAAATCGTATTGTTAAATCGATATATGCAATCACCTCAGTCGCCGCAATGGAATGCGGACGCAGACGAACCGATAGGATAATTATACATCCAGACAATGTGACTGGCGCCCATATTGCTCACACGCTCCAGCACCTTAAGTTCGCCGTCATAAGGATTGCTGTATTTCGCGGGAAATACCATTTTACCCGGGTCTGAAACTTCCGAAATGGTGTCTAAATAGCTGCAATTGCGAACCATTCCCTCCTCGGCATTGACGATATTTGGAAATCGATTTTTTGTACATGCAGAAAGAAAAATGAATAGAAAGAAAATCGTGTATTTTGTTAATTTGTTTGTCAGCATCTTAATCTATGCCCTTGTTTTAGCAATGACACCTAACCTGTCGATCTAAGAATTTTGTTATTTGTTATTTATTTTAATAAAAATAATCGATTATGTCAAAAATTCGATCAATAAATCCTTCGATTTCTCTGAAATGAACCTATCCCGCTATGATTCCATGTCGATCTGGGTGGGGATTTACGAAGAAAGAAATTCAAACTATTGGAGGTTGAAACGTCCGGCCGGATGACATTGAAACACCGGAATATCAGGCATATTTAGAGCTTTCGCAACCCAACCGATTGGGATCGCTGGACGTCCAAAATGTGAAATTTTTCAAGTGAGCCTTTAACCTGTAAAAAGTCGGGGATAATTCCGCGGACGACCTTAAGATGGGGTATAATTTCCGTCAAAACGTTTTAACAAACTCACCGATGACCTTATGGACTCTTTGAGAACCTTCACCCAGGAGAATACCGTGGCGATCCAAATTTACCAGAAGATATTCTTTTTGCTGGGTACCGAGAAGTTCAAAAATTTTTCTGGATCCTTTCGGATCAACCACCGGATCTCTGCGGGATTGGACGATCAGAGCCGGCTTGTTCAAACCCGAAAGTTGGGGTTCGAGTTCATCCATCAGCCGCGCGAGTTCTCTGACTCCGGAAATAGGATTACGCAGGTAATTTATGTGAGGATTTTCCGGCTTATTTTCGACAAACGTTTTTTTGGGTCCCACCTGATAAGCCTTGTCCATTATTCGATTCCACATGTCCACAGCCGGAGCGAATTTAGATGAAAAATCTTTAAGGGTCATGGGGGCGGCAACAGCAAACACCCCGGCGACGTCTTTTACCCTGGCGGCCAGATGCAGTGCCAAACCCGCCCCGGTGGAAAATCCACCGACAATGACCTTTCGGCAAATACTGCTGATGAGCGCATATCCTTGATCAATGGATTCCACCCAATCATTGTAAGATCGTTTTGCAAGATCATCGGGAGAGGTGCCATGGCCTTTTAGACGGGGAACATAAACCCAATAACCCAGACTGCCCAAATAATCCGCCAGATTCTTAACCTCCAAAGGAGCCGCCATATATCCATGAGAAAGTAACACACCGATATTTTTAGATTTTCCTTTGATGATAAACGGCATACCGACTTCCATGGACTTGGATTCCCCCTTCACGTAATATTGGTGATAATCCTTTTTATATTCGGCAACAGCCTGCTCCATGAGATATCTGGCAACCTTTCTTCGGATCCAGAAAGCCGGTTGCAATGCGATTTGCCGCACGGTTCGCTGCAACTGGGTGAGGGGTTCCACGGCATTGGCGATGACATCTATGGGGTTATCGATACGCGCACGATGAAAATCGTAAGCCGAAGTAAAAGTGGCATGATCTTTTAGCAGCCTGTCGTTGACCTTCTTCAAGTTGCCCTTTTCCAAAGCAATCGTAATAAAATCGTCCGCTTTTCCCAAACGATCATCGGTCAGTAAATGTATCGGGTTTTCCTTGAGGCTTGAGTGAAGATGTAAACCGGCATGCTGCTGAATTCGTGTAGCGGCTAAAAAGACCCTTCTGCGCAAATCTGATTCGTCAATTTGCTTCACCCGCAAGCAGCGAAGCATCGAGGCGAAAAGGTGATCCAGATTCACCGTGGTCATGTTATAGATATCGGTCATGTATAACTGCATGAGCTTCAGCGCTTCTTTGCGCATGGCGCTTTTGGATGCGACCGGATCATCAAAATGAATTCTATTTTTCGCCCGGATGTCTGATTCAATGATCGTGCATTCAAGGCATTCGCCGATCAGAATCGGGTCTCCAAACCGGATGTCGATATCCACTCCCGAAAACAACATGGAACCTTCGGTCATGAGTTCTTCCAGGGCTCGATCCGGCAGGTGATCCACCAATCTGGAGGCCAGATCGCTCAGAATATTTTCCCGGGCCCTGATGGGATAATAGGTCAGATTAACCGGTACAATATAGGTGAAACCATTGACAACGGGTTCAAGTGATTCGATTTGGAAAAGATCCATCAGATACTGGGCTTCATCCGGTTTTTCCTCGGACAGCCGACGTAAACGCTGCCGGTAAAATTCAGTTCGGATGGCCAGGGTCGCCGCTCCGGTATGGGGAGGATGCTTGCCACCTGCCCATGAGATCATAAACTGACCTTTTTCGACGATCTTTTTATTTTTTACCATTCTGCCTTCGGGAAAGATGATCCAATTGGCCTCGCCGGTGAGCAGTGATTTTACGATCAGGCGGTCCCGGTCCGGGTCTTTCGTAGAAACAGCGCCTACCTTTTCAAGATAACCCGCCAATGCACCGGTGAAAAGCCCATAATCCGCCAGTGACCAAACCGGAACTTTGGTCAAGGTGAAAATCTGGTATGGCATCAGCATGGTTTCAAGACGGGTGAAGTGGTTGATCACGAATATGACCGACCCTTTGGGAATATTTTCCTGGCCGTGAAGGGAAATATTGGCCTTGGACAGGTTGGAAATGGCTTTTATGGCAAGCCCTGTTGTTCGATAGGCGAACCGATTCATACTTGAATAATAAACGAAAATGCCGAATGAATCAACTACATACCTTTAGGAAAATCGAATCTAAAATTTTCGGAACAATGCACTAGATGTTGACAGCGTATTTGTTTGCCATTAAATTGGGGGGTCTTGTTAATCCCAAAACATCGAAGCTTCTGCTGGAGGTGTGCGTGTATTCTAAAATACTGATTCTGCGCTTTCCGAAGACAGTGGTGCAAAAGCCCATTGTTTATCATTTAACCAAAGATTACGATCTGGTTTTCAATATTCTCAATGCTGCTGTTCTACCCCGCAAAGAGGGTGTGATGGCGCTTGAATTATCCGGTACGAAAAAAAATTTCAAAGATGGGGTGAAATTTTTAAAAGCCCAGGGCGTGCATGTCAAAAATGCCTCCCAGGAAATTAAACGTGACGAAAAAAAATGTACCGATTGCGGAGCATGCACGGCGGTATGCCCCACCGGCGCCCTTGCGGTTCAGCGCCCGGAAATGAAGGTAATCTTTGACCAGGAAAAATGCAGTGTATGTGAGCTGTGCGTACCCGCCTGCCCGCCCCACGCCATGGAAATTCGCCCGGCAGACCGGACTTTTCTTGAATGAAAAAAAAAACCGCAGTTGCCATAAGCGGTGGTGTAGACTCGTTAATGGCCGCCTGGTTCTTAAAAGACCAAGGGCAGGATGTCATCGGAATTCACTTTATTACCGGATTTGAAACCGCCTTATCCCGCACCCGACACGCCCAGGCAGATAGCCGCCAAAAAATCCTTGATATCGGAATGCAATTGGGAATACCGGTGGAGATAGTTGACATCCGAGCTGAATTTCAAGAGAAGATTGTCGACTATTTTACTCAAACCTATAAAAAAGGCCAAACCCCCAATCCGTGCATGCGGTGCAATCCGATGATTAAATTCGGCAGGATTCTGTCCTGTGCACACAGTTTGGGAGCGCAAAAGTTGGCGACCGGACACTATGCCAGAATAAAGAAAAATCCGAGCGGTAATTTTCACCTGTTTAAAGGCCTGGACAACTGCAAGGATCAATCATATTTCCTGGCCCGTCTAACCCAGCAACAACTTAAAAATGCCTGCTTTCCACTGGGGGAAAGGAAGAAATCAGAAATCAAGCAAATGGCGGCTCAAAAAGCACTGCGACCGGTAACCGCTGACGAAAGCCAGGATATCTGCTTTATAAAAGGCAGATCATATGGAGAATTTTTAAGTGCCCAAAAAGAATTCGAGCCCCAACCAGGACTTATCGAAAATATGGATGGGCAGGTTATTGGAGAACACAATGGCCTGCATTTGTTTACCATTGGTCAACGACGCGGCATCAATTGTCCTGCCGCTGAGCCGTATTACGTCATCCGGCTGGATGCAGAACGCAACCGCCTGACGGTGGGCGCCAAAAAGGATCTGTTGTCATCTGAATGCAAAGTAGGGGAAATTAATTGGATTGGCAAAGAGCCGACTGCACCCATGGATGTACACACTCGGGTACGCTATCGCAGTAAAGAAGCCGCATCCAGAGTTTTTCCGCAAAGTGAATCCACGGCGATTGTGCACTTTAATACTCCTCAAACGGCGGTAACTCCCGGTCAGGGCGCCGTCTTTTATCGGGGCGATGAGATATTGGGCGGAGGATGGATCAGCTCGGATGTCTGAAACACAGACCTCGTTATTCAGCTTAGAAAAATAACGTGTCTGGGTCTTTCAACCTGGAACGTTGAGCCTTGAACCGCTCAACCTAAATTGCGATATGTCGAAATTCAAGATCACCACCCTGGGTTGCAAAGTCAACCAGGCCGAATCGGAAGCGATTGCTCTGGATTTGCTGTCATCAAAATGGCTGACAACCCGCGAATTGGAAGAGGCTGATTTATGTATCGTCAATACCTGCGCGGTGACCCAGAAAGCGGCAATGCAGTCACGACAGGCGGTGCGCCGGGCCATCCGTGCCAATCCCAATGCTCAAATCGTCGTAACAGGCTGCTATGCCCAGACGGCACCACAAGAAATTGAAGCGATTGGCGGCGTGAGTTACATTGTCGGCCATGGTGAAAAGCACACCATCGGCCGCATGATCCGGACAGCCGGCGACAGTGTGCCCGGTCATACGATTTCCATCGGTGGTGACATTCGCAAGAAGCGTCCTTTCGCGCCGATGCCCATAGCGAATACGGTTATCCGGACCCGGACATTTTTAAAAATTCAGGACGGCTGTGATGCATTTTGTACCTATTGTATCGTGCCCCATGCACGCGGTCGCAGCCGCAGTATGCCGCTTGCCGATATCGTCGACAATATCGGCAAACTGGCCAGGGCCGGTTATCGAGAAGTTGTACTGACCGGAATCCATCTGGGCGCTTATGGGCATGACTTATCTCCTGTAACGGATCTTTCGACGGCCATGGAACGTATTCAGGAATCAAGGCCCATCGACAGGGTTCGCCTCAGTTCAATTGAGCCTTTTGAGTTTACCGGGAAAGTTCTGGAGCAGGCGCTAAATTCCGATATATTCTGCCGACATTTTCACATACCGCTTCAAAGCGGCGATGCTGAAATCTTAAAAAATATGGGACGCCCGTACTCACCACAGCATTTTGGTGATTTGATCCATAAAATTCATCGCTTCATGCCGGATGCCGCCATTGGTGTGGATGCCCTCATTGGATTTCCGGGGGAAAGCGACTCGGCATTTGAAAACACCTATAGCCTGATTGAAAAACTGCCGATCAGTTATCTGCATGTTTTTCCGTTTTCCGCAAGGCCCGGAACCAAAGCGGCCAATTTGCCCGACAAAGTTGATGTGGGCACTATCAAAGACAGGTGTGAACGGATGCGAATCCTTGGCAATGAGAAACGAATGAAGTTCTACCAGGGGTTCATGGGGCAGGTAATACCGATTTTAATCGAAACTGAAAGGGAAGCTTCAACGAATTTTCTTAAGGGAATTTCATCGAATTATTTGCCGGTGTTGATCGATGCCGGGGATAATCTGAAGAATAAAATTGTTGATGTTAAAATTCAAAAATTGGAGGGAATGCAATTATTCGGTAAGTATCCCGTTTAAAACTGATATTTTTTAGCACTAATTTAAAACCAACACCTAAAAGGAGATTATTATGACGACTAAAAGCGATTACAAGGAAGATCTTGAAACGGTCACCGCGGTATTTGATACCAATCTGGGAACTTTTGAAGCTGAGCTCTTTGCCAAAGAGTGTCCCAAAACGGTGTGGAATTTTATCAACCTGGCGGAAGGCCGGCAAACAACGGAAAAGGCAGGTAATTTTTATGACGGTCTGATCTTTCATCGTGTCATCGAGGGCTTTATGATTCAGGGTGGATGTCCCCAGGGGACCGGCACCGGTGGTCCGGGGTATAGATTTGCAGATGAATTTAATTCCTCTTTGAGACATGACAGCGAAGGCATTTTCTCCATGGCCAATGCCGGACCCGGCACCAATGGCAGTCAGTTCTTCATTACCCTTGGCCCGACCCCTCACCTTGACAACAGACACTCCGTCTTCGGGAAAGTGACCAAAGGCATGGATATCGTAAAAAAAATCGGATCGACTAAAACAGGCCCGGGGGATCGCCCGCAAAAAGATGTGGTGATGGAAAAAGTTACCATTAAACGATGATTTTCAGGAAGATCACCTAAAAAAAGCGAGATGTACATATTCTGAACCTTTGAACGCTTAGGTTTGACAACCGTTTGGCGTTCAGAGGTTCTGTGTTCTTTGTGCAAACATAGTCCTTCCTCTCACCGAGCTGCGGCCTTTACAAGCAGGGAATCGGGCTGCAGGCCGCATGGGCTGGAAGCTGTGCGACTTCTGGATTCATCCCAAATCACACCCGGGGAATCAGAGACAATTTTCAGTAAATAGCCTGTGATGAAGCGGCTGCGTAGTCAAAATTTTCCCTAAATATGGCCTGTATTACACAATATTTGGAACCTTTTTTTCCCAATTTTTCTCTCCTCATAAAACCGAATTTAAATTAATCCTTTGTAACTTCAATAATTAACAGCATTCAATGCAAGGCAACTGATATTTGCATGCTAATTGCATCTGAGGGAAATATGATGCAATTTCAGCCACTCGCGGCTCGGTTGTTCCAGAATTTTTGCACCGGCTGCTCATGAATCTCTTAATTATTGCTAAGAATGACGAATTTAATGGATTGAAAGGAGCATACCAATGGCATCTAATTTCCAACTTTTGTCCTACCGCAACAAAGACAGCCTGCATCTGCAACTATATGGCGATTTTGATGGTAGTTCAGCCCATGAATTGATCAATACCCTAAAAAAAAATGGGAAAGAATTTATTCAAATTTTTATTGATACCAATGACCTCGATAAATTATACCCCTTTGGACTTGATGTATTCCAAAATAACAATGCCATAGCCAAGAAATGCTGTAGTTTTATCTTTATTGGTAAGTACAAACACAATTTTGCTGCGTAAAAAAGTGATTCCTTGAATGTCAGCAGTGGGTTTTCTCTGATAAAAATGAATCAAAGAAGGCACCAAAAAATGCTGGAACTAACAGAAATACAATTAATCATGAATAAAAAATTTTCCACCTCAAATAAAAAGGGGTTCACTCTGGTTGAGGTCGTCGCTGTAATGGTCATAATGAGTGTCATGGCCTCACTGGGCATAAAAAAACTCGACCTTTTATCGCACACCGCCGCCGATCGAGTTCTAGCGCAGGGACTGAGAGAATTAAATACGAGAGAAACCTTAACATGGACTAAAATAAAGCTCTCCGACAGCGGATGGGAAAACGATGCGAAGGTATTTGCAGACTTGGATACAAAACTCGGACATGAATTCCTATGGGCTGTGGAACCTAATATTACCGGTGGGACCCTGCGTTTCAGGTCGAAATCTATTCCACTCTCCAGAATGCCCTCAACAAGTTTATCAGTGGGCAAGTGGAATTGAAGTATTCTGTTAAGATATGTAGATGTTTACCGGGGCACAGGATAAGTCGCGCGCTGGCCTGTTTAAAACAGTTTAAGACAAAAAATAGAGCTTTAACTATTTGTAATTCTAGTTGATAGGATTAAATTACAATGGTAGACTTAATCAATTTTATCGGAAATTTGAATCTTGGAACATTTATTGTCATATGGACCTCTACTATTTTTAGTGTAATTTTTATTATTCTGTTGTTATTTTCTGTTAGTCAAATGAATAAAGAAACAATTAAAATAAGCAAAAAAGTGAACATATTAATAGAGGGGCTTTCAGAAAAATTGAATCTTGGAAATGATGATATTATTTTTTAACCAGCTATCCAATCTAACCGGTTTACCCCTCATCGTATCGATTTTTGCTTTTGTGGCAACCTCTTCCTTAGCCCTATTCGGGATCCTTATTTTAATTAAGGTTAGAAGCATTAAAAAAGGCCTGAATAATTTAAATGACAGGTTGGATATTATCAGTCAGGGATTAGGCTGGCAATCCGCGGAGTTCGAAAACATACAACCTTATAAGTTTAAGTTAGGATCCCATATAAACGATGAATTAGCAGCAGATGGTCGTACGAATTCGGAGATCAAGACTACCGCGGATAGTGCCAATAAAAACGGACCTGAAGAGCATCGCATAAATATGGAAATCAGAAAAAAAATACATGCGCTACTCAAAAAATCCGGTAAACCGACACCATATCACGATTTAACGCAGCACCTATCAAAAGATTACCCCAAATATAACTATGATTTTTTTCTCAAAGAGATGGAGAATCTTCAAAAGGAGGGAAAAGTCGAAGTTCAGCTTATTGCCGGAAAGCTCTATTTTCAGGTAAAATAGACATAAGCCGGGATTTTAAAACTTCAACCTCTGCTGCCGGCTTAAATCTTTAATCGGTAAATACCATAAGGGGTAGAGACCTCCTTGCCGTGCAGTATCTCAGTCATTATCGGACTGACCTGGTCAAAGATGTCCACCAAGGATTCCATGAAATTTTTCTCCGAAATATCCTCCCAGCGGTCCCCATCGACATTCCGGACTTCATACTTTGGCATATCAATCTGCATTCTTTATTTATACCTTGCTATATTTTTGCGAACCACTCCGCTTTTATCTCAGTGCAATTCGAAATCAGATGAATATTCTTAGTGGTGGTGTTAGTATCGGCAGGTATAGCTATATCTTTAACCGAAGCTGCACAATACCCCCATTAATTTGGGGCTTTTATTTTTAAATTAAATGGTTATATTCCCATTGAATTTTCAGGGCTGAAGAAAACAAATAAAATTAGCGCCATCTTAAAGCACAAAAAGACGCCCTAAAACAAAAAAGGTTGCGCAATACAGCGTAACCTATTGATTCTATTGTGGTGCCGAAGGCGAGACTCGAACTCGCATGTCCATACAGACACTAGACCCTGAACCTAGCGCGTCTACCAGTTCCGCCACTTCGGCACGTTGAAAAAGATTGATTAATTTCAGGATGTGGACTACATATCTCTTTTTTATAATCCATGTCAAGCCCATTGTTCAAAGTATGAAAGTTTAACATGAAAATTATTGACAGCCTCGATAAAATTTACGAACCTTTTAAAAATGCCGTCATTACCATCGGTAATTTTGATGGCGTCCATATCGGCCATCAGGCTCTTTTCCATGAAGTTATCGAAACAGCCCAAAATATCGACGGCACATCGATTGCCATGACCTTTGACCCTCACCCGCTTCGAGTCTTAAAGCAAAACGGTCACCCGCCCCTGATCACCTTGTATGAGCAAAAAGCCGAATTGATTGGACGCACCCAAATCGACGTCCTGATCTGCGTCCCATTCACACGGGAGTTCGCAGCGCTTTCAGCCGAAAAATTCGTCAGGGATTTATTGGTCGGCCAAATTGGCATGAAAGCCATGGTGGTGGGTGAGGATTACAG
>JBAVYC010001019.1:0-9234 GCA_049698595.1 Desulfobacterales bacterium
CCATTCAACCAGTAAACTATTCAACGCGGCCAGCAATAAATATTTAACCGATTGAATCAACCCAGCAAATCCAGGGCCGTGCGGCAATGGGTCTCAACGCCAAGTAAAAGTACCTCCTCATTAAAGTCAAACCGGGGGTTATGGAAGGGCACAAACTCTTCACGCCCCACACCCAGGGCATAAAAGCACCCTTTGGACTGCTGGAGAAAATAAGACATGTCTTCACCCCCCATACTGCGCTCGGGTTCAACGACGTGATTTTCCCCGACGACTTTTTGGGCGCATCGCCGGATAACCTCAGCCATCGAGTCGTCATTGATGGTGGGCGGATAGCCCTTGGCAAACACCAGTTCAAACTTCGCTCCCATGGATTCACATACCCCCCGCACTACTTTTTCGAGGCGCTCTTCCCAGGAGTTCCAGACATCGAGATTGAATGTTCGGGTGGTCCCGCTCAATTTAGCCTCAGCGGGAATGATATTGAAAGCCGTCCCCGCATGAAACATGCCGACGGTGACCACGACCGGTTCCTGGGGATTCATCAGCCGGCTTGAGATGCGTTGCAGGGCATTGACCACCTGGGTGCCGACCTCCAGGGCATCGACGCACAAATGCGGCATCGCGCCATGCCCGCCCCGGCCGATAATCTTGATATCGAAGCGATCCATAGCGGCCATAAACGGCCCGGATCGCACGCCGATGGTGCCCTCCGGGAGTTCCGGCCAAACATGGCAGCCGATGGAATAGTCAACTGCGGGATTTTCCAGGACGCCTTCGTCAATCATGGGCTTGGCCCCGCCGGGTCCTTCCTCGGCGGGCTGAAAAAGAAACTTGATATTGCCGTTGAGGTCATCCTTGATACGATTCAATACGGTGGCGGTCACCAGCGCCATGGCAACGTGGGCGTCATGGCCGCAGGCGTGCATCACGCCCGCGTGGGTGGAGGCAAATGGCAGTCCGGTCTCTTCTGTCAGTGGAAGCGCATCCATGTCCGCCCGGATCAACAGCGTCGCTCCGGGTCGGCCGGTTTTCAACAAGCCCACCACACCATAGGTGGCGATCCCCGATTGAACTTGCAATCCTTCGCGGTTTAAATACTCCGTCACGTAAGCGGAGGTCTTCTTTTCCGTATAAGCGGTTTCCGGAATTTGATGTAAGTCTCGACGGGTATTGATAACCAGTTCTTTGTGTTCGCTGACCAGTTGACGGATATCCACCATCCCAACTCCTTATAAACTTAAAGGTTTAATTTTGTAACCAAAGAACGCCGCGCCGGTTGGCTTCCGGCATGCAGCCCCGCAGACTATGCCATATTTTCACACGTATTATCAATTGAAAAAAGAAAACGGTTGACAATTCGCCTAATTTTACCGCAATATCCTCAACACGAAAAAAAGCGGGCCGCGCTATGATGAGAGGTATTTGGTACTAGGTATCAGGTACTGGCATAGGGAATTTTACCCGATTTTTATATTTCACTACACGAAGATTTCCGATAAACACCAGCACCGAATTACAAATACCCAATACCCAATACCCAATACGAAGTGCCACCTAATTGAGTATAGTTCAATTAAGGTACTGGGGTAGAGACTTCAAGAAAGCATTTGCGTGCTGACATTTTCAGGGAGCTAAAATGACGGTAGCTTTTATAGACGGTCGGGTTATTGTGGGTGACGGCCGCATGCTTGACCACGCAACGGTTTTGGTGGAAGACGGGAAAATCCTGAAAATAGCGCTAAACGGCATGAACATTCCGAAAGATGCCCAAACAATACCTTTGGATGGTCAAACGCTGCTGCCCGGATTCATCGATGCCCACATCCACATATGTATGGACGGCAGCCCGGATCCCGTCGCAGCCGGCTTGACGGAGCCGCCGACAATTACAACCCTGAAGGCAGCCGAGTCTGCCCGACGCACGCTGATGGCCGGCGTTACGACCGTCAGAGATATGGGCGGCAAAGACGGCATTGACTTTGGTTTGAGGCAGGCAATCGATTCCGGGTTGATACCCGGCCCCAGGATGCTGATCAGCGGCCGGTTAATCTGCATGACCGGCGGACACGGCTGGCAAATTGGTCTGGAAGCCAATGGCCCGGATGAGGTCCGGAAAGCCGCTCGCGAACAGATTAAAGCCGGGGTCGATATTGTAAAGCTCATGGCCACCGGGGGCGTTTTAACCCCTGCGGTTGAACCGGGCAGTGAGCAGCTCACCGAAGAAGAGCTGCGTGCGGGCGTCGAAGAGGCCCACAAAGCCGGCAAAAAAACAGCGACCCACGCCATGGGAACCCGGGGGATCCAGAACGCCCTGCGCGCCGGAATCGACAGCATCGAGCACGGCGTCTACCTGGATGACGCAACCGTTTCGATGATGATGGAACGTAATATCCCCCTTATCCCCACCATTTCGGCCCTCTATAACATTGAAACCAAAGGGATTGAAGCCGGAATTCCCGCGTTTGCGGTGGAAAAAACACTGAAGGTCAAACCGTTCCACCTGGATAGCATTCGCATGGCCAGGGAGGCCGGCGTCTTGGTTGCCGCGGGAACGGATGCCGGCACACCCTTCAATCTGCACGGTGAGAATCTGGGGGAAATTAAATTGCTGGTGGATTATGGTGGATTTTCTCCCATGGCCGCCATCGAGGCCGGCACGCGTGTTGCCGCCCGGGTCCTGGGGCTGGAAAAAGAACTGGGCACCGTCGAAGAGGGCAAGGTTGCCGACCTGGTGCTGGTTGAAGGTAATCCGCTGGATAATATTGATGTTTTGCTTAATCAGGAATCCATCTGCCTGGTCATGCAAGGGGGGAAAATTGTAAAAGGTGAGATCTTTTAATCATTAACTTTTAACAATAAGGAGGAGGAGGGTAATGAAAAGAATCAATTTACGTTTCGCAAGCCTGTTGTTTGTATTCATGCTCATGGCAGCGCTGGTACTGAGCTTCACCCCCATCGAGGCCCGTGCCGACATCGAGGAAATCATCATCGGTGTGGGAGTAGATGCCGATACGCTGAACCCCCAGGAACAGACCACAACCCTGTTTCAGAACTGGTGCGATTTAATCTACGGAAATTTTGTCTATCAGGACCCGCAAGGCAAACTCCACCCTCGCCTGGCAACCAGTATGGATGTATCCGATGACGGTCTGACCTGGACCCTCAACTTGCGCAAAGGCGTCAAATTCTCCGATGGGACCGATTTTAATGCCGACGCCGTCAAGTTGACCTGGGATCGCATCCTGAACCCAAAACTGCGGGTGCCGCTGCGGTTTGCCCTCGGCATGGTCAAAGAGTGTGTAAAAATAGACGACCACACGGTGGCGCTTAAACTCAAATACCCGTTTGCACCCCTGGGACCGACCCTTTCGATGTCGCTGGCATCTCCCATCAGCCCGGCGGCCCTTGATAAATTCGGCGAGGACGTGCGCCAGCATCCGGTGGGCGCCGGCCCTTACGTTCTGAAAGAATGGGTCAAAGGGGACCGCGTCGTTATGGTTCGCAACGAAAATTACTGGGGCGAAAAGCCCACTGTCGCCAAGATAACCTGGAAGGTTGTACCCGAAGCGGCCACCCGCGAAGCCATGCTGAGAACCGGTCAGATCCAGATTTGCTACAAACCATTGCCATCCAATGTGGCCGCCCTCAAGGCCGATCCAAACGTCACCGTCGAGATGCCATTGGACACCCGAACCGTTTTCATGGGACTGAATTGCCAGAAAGGGGTGACGACCGATAAAAAAGTCCGCCTGGCATTCAACTATGCCGTGGATAAAAAAGCCATCGTCAAAAAAATCCTTTTCGATACGGCCGAGCCCATGGATGGACCGGTTTCACCCAAAGTGTTTGGTCACTTCAAAATGGACCATCAGTACGACTACAATCCGGAAAAAGCCAAACAGCTATTGAAAGAAGCCAACTTCGATTTTTCCAAGACGATCAACATGCGCACCCCCAACGGCCGCTATCTGTTCGACAAACAGGTTTCCGAAGCCGTCCAGGCCTATCTGCAGGCCATCGGTATCAAAGTCGAGCTGCGCACCTATGACTGGCCGACTTACATTGCCGGTTTGCTGAAACCGATTGAAGAAACGGAGCTCGAAGTCTTTCTGCTGGGCTGGGGTCCGCTCATCCTGGATGCCGACATGGGCCTCTATGGTCAGTTCACCTGTGAAGTCAATCCGCCCAAAGGACTGGGATCAGCATTCTATTGCAATCCGGAGTATGACAAAGTCATGAAAGCTTCCCGGGAAGCGCAGGACCCGCAAAAACGGTTGGCGCTCCTCAAGCAGGCATCCGAAATTGTCTGGGCCGATAGCCCCTGGATGTGGCTGCATGTGGAAAAATTTGTCATTGCCTACTCGAGCAAGATCAAAGGAATGGTGGTGACGCCTACCGAAAAATTCTATCCGCAGTACATTACGATGCAGTAATATAAACGCAACAACCGGAGCCGGGGCACTCAGCTGCCTTGGCTCCTTATTTCTCGGCAGACCTGTAACCACAAAAAAAGGTTTCGGGTTTCAGGTGTCAGGCCGGAGGCAGTGCTCTTATGAAACTACATTAAGTTAAAAGCGAACCGCAGAATTTCGAATATCGAATGTCGAAGGGTGGGTTCGCTCTCCGAGGCGTAGGCATTAGAACCCCTACGAGCCGGAGGCTTCGCTCAGTCATTTTTATAAAACAGACAGAATACCTTACTTCGACATTCGATATTCATTATTCGATATTCGACATTCTCTTTTTCAGAGTTTCTTTTTCGATCAGACTGTTTTTTTTTGGCCGCCGGCTGGGCTGAAACCCAAAAATAAACCTAAAGTCTCCAATGTTAAACTATGTCCTCAAACGATTTTTCTCCACCATTCCGGTCTTAATCGGGATATCGCTGCTGCTTTTCTTCATGCTGCGAATGCTGCCGGGTGATCCGGCCCAGGTCCTGGCAGGGCAAATGGCCAGTCCGGAGGAGATTGAGAACATCCGGCATCAGCTCGGACTGGATCGTCCGATCCCAATCCAATACATCTCTTTTCTCGGGCGCTTGGCCAAATTCGATCTGGGCCGTTCAGCCCGAACCCAAAACCCGGTCATTGAAGAGATCTGGGCGCGCTTACCGAACACCATGCTGCTGGCGGTGATCGCGATTGCCCTTGCCTGTCTTGTCGGAATCCCGGCCGGCATCATTTCCGCTGTCAAACCCTACAGCTGGATCGATTATCTTGTGTCCATAACCGCCCTTTTCGGCCTTTCGATGCCTGTATTCTGGCTGGGATTGATGCTGGTGGTCGTATTTTCAATCGTCCTGAAGTGGCTGCCCGCCGGCGGCACCGGCAGCTGGCAGCATGTCGTTTTACCTTCGGTTACCCTGGCGGCCTTTGTCGTGGCGTTTATTGCCCGCATGACCCGCTCAACCATGCTGGAAACCCTTTCCCAGGATTTTACCACCACCGCCCGCTCAAAAGGACTCCAGGAACGGGTGGTCATCATCAAACATGCTCTCAAAAATGCCCTGATCCCGATTATCACGGTGGTCGGTCTTCAGTTCGGATTGCTGCTGGGCGGTGCGGTCCTGACAGAAACCGTTTTTGCCTGGCCGGGTCTGGGCCGCCTCATCGTAGATTCTATCCTGGCACGGGATTATCCCGTTATTCAAGGAACAATTCTGATTTTCGGGCTGCTTTACATCCTGGTTAATCTGGTTGTAGATCTCCTTTACGCCCTGGTGGACCCGAGGATCCGCTATGACTGATAGCATCGATAGCCCACTGCGGCGTAAATGGGCCAAACTCAAACGCAACAAGGCTGCTTTGCTTGGTGGTATTTTGATCATAATATACGTGACCAGCGCCCTGTTTGCACCGGTCCTTTTCACGGGTAATCCCTCCGCGCCGGACCTGATGAACTCACTGGAATCTCCCTCGGTCAATCATTTTCTGGGTACGGATGAGCTGGGCCGCTCAATCCTGGGACGCATTATTTATGGCTCGCGGATATCCCTGCTGATTGCCGTGGGTGTGGTTTTCGTCGGGATGACTATCGGCATTCCGCTGGGGCTGGTGTCCGGCTACTATAGAGGCAAGGTCGACTTCATCATCCAGCGCGCCACGGATACCATGCTGGCCTTTCCGGGTTTTTTGCTGGCCCTGGCCCTTGTGGCCGTATTGGGCGTTGGGCTTAAAAACACGGTCATATCGATCGGCATCAGCATGATTCCCCTGTATATACGGTTAGTCCGGGGCTGTGTTTTATCAGTTAGAGAAGAAATCTATGTGGAAGCAGCCCGGGCGGTCGGCACCCGCGATGTGATTATCTTGATCAGACATATCCTGCCTAACGTCATGGTTCCGATCACCGTCCAGACAAGTTTGAGCATGGGCACTGCGATTCTCTTTGCCGCCGGGCTGGGCTTTCTTGGCATCGGCATCCAACCGCCGACACCTGAGTGGGGATCGATGCTCGGATCCGCCCGATCGTATCTTTTTCACGCACCCCACGTGGCCACCTTTCCGGGTATCGCTATTTTTCTGGCGGTGCTGAGTTTCAACCTTCTGGGAGACGGTCTGCGCGATGCCCTGGATCCGAGGTTTAAAATATGAATGCAACAACCCGGCCCCTGTTGCAAGTCCAGGACCTGAATACGCGGTTTCATACCCTGGATGGTGTGGTAAACGCGGTCGATGGGGTTGATTTTGAGGTTTACCGCGGAGAAACGTTGGGGTTGGTCGGGGAAAGCGGTTGCGGTAAAAGCGTTACGGCCCTGTCTATTTTGCAGCTTTTGCGCTGTCCGCCAGGTGAAATCCAGGGGAAAATTCTTTTCGAGGGCAGAAACCTGCTGGAGCTGGACCGGGAGGGAATCAGAAAAATCAGGGGCAATGACATCTCGATGATCTTTCAGGAACCCATGACCTCCCTGAACCCGGTTTTAAGGGTCGGGGAACAGATCGCCGAAGCCGCCAGACTTCACAAGGATATGAATCGTCACGAATCCTGGCATTGGGCCCGGGAGATGTTGCGAATGGTCCAGATACCGGAACCGGGTTCCCGCAGCCGACAATATCCTCACAAGTTCTCCGGCGGAATGCGGCAGCGGGCCATGATTGCCATGGCCCTTTCGTGCAATCCGCGGCTCATCTTGGCGGATGAACCCACCACGGCCCTGGATGTGACCATCCAGGCCCAAATCATGACCCTTATGCAACGCCTCAAAGAAGAGTTTAAGACCGCCATCGTATTGATTACCCATGATCTCGGTGTCATTGCCGAAATGGCCAGCAGGGTGGTCGTCATGTATGCCGGCAAGGTGGTTGAGGAGGCTCCGGTCAAGGCCCTCTTTAAAGATCCAAGACACCCATACACCCGGGGTCTGCTGGGATCGATACCGGTAATCGGCCGCAAAGAGCAGACCGGCCGGCGGCTGCAGGAAATTACAGGTATTGTGCCCAGTCCGGCACAAATGCCCCAGGGGTGCAGATTTCATCCCCGCTGCACTCAAGTAATGGATCGCTGCCGGCGGCAGGAACCGCCAATGATCCGTTTGGCACAGCACCGGCGGGTCAACTGCTGGTTGGAGGTAGAGTGAGTTGATTGGGTTTGTTGGTTGATTGGTTGATAGAGTTGATGGGATCGATAGATAGATAAGGATTGTATAAGAATTAACGGACAGACCTGGTTGAATAGTTTATTGGTTGAATGGTTGATTAGGTAAATTATAGTCATAATTTTAGAATGTGACGATTGTTGCTTAAAAATTTTAGGTATACAGATTTGCACAGATAGCCACAGATTAATACAAAACACCTGGTGGCGGAACCATGTCCAGACATATGTAGCGGCCCGCTTGCTAGGTGTCCTTTGTCGCCGAAGGCGAAACAAACTTTCTTTTTTGATCCGTTTTAATCCGTGTTCATCTGTGTCCTAATTGTCCTTTCTTTTGAAACATGAAGTGTCCAATTATTTTGCAAGTAAGGGATAAATCCATATTTACAACCACTAAACCAATCAACGATATCTGAATAATGATCAGAATTTGTTCATTATTTTAAATCCAAAATCCAAAATCGATAATGGCGCTTTTAGAAGTTGAAAATCTGAAAAAATATTTTCCCGTCAAAAAGGGAATTCTTTCCCGTAGCGTGGGAGAGGTGCGGGCGGTGGACGGGGTCAGTTTCACCATAAAACGGGGCGAAACCCTTGGCCTGGTGGGAGAGAGCGGATGTGGCAAGACCACCGTGGGCCGTACGATATTGCGCCTGATCGAGCCCACCGCCGGTCGGGTAAGCTTTAATGGTGAGAATCTGCTTGAGTTGGACGGCAAACAACTCAGAAGCTTGCGGGCCTCGCTTCAGATTATCTTCCAAGACCCGTTTTCTTCCCTGGATCCGCGCATGAATGTGGGCCAGATAATCGCCGAACCGATCCGCAACCACGTAAAGGTTTCCAAAATGGAAATCCGGCAACGGGTGGCCGACCTGATGGAACGCGTCGGCCTGCATCCGGAACAGATAAGTCGCTACCCCCATGAGTTTTCTGGCGGACAGCGGCAGCGCATCGGTATTGCTCGCGCCCTGGCCCTAAACCCCCTGGCGATTATCTGTGACGAACCGGTTTCAGCCCTGGATGTGTCGATCCAGGCCCAGGTGATCAATCTCCTGGCCCGACTTCAGGAAGAAATGCAGCTATCCTATCTTTTCATTGCTCACGATTTAAGTGTCGTGGAGCACATTAGCGACCGGGTGGCCGTGATGTATTTGGGCCGCATTGTGGAACTGGCAACAGACAAGGCCCTTTATCAGAATCCCCTGCATCCCTACAGCCAGGCATTGCTCGCGGCAGTTCCCGTTCCGGATCCTGAAATCATTAGAAAGAAAATTCTGCTCCAAGGCGATGTACCGAGCCCCATGAATCCCCCGACAGGGTGTACCTTTCACACCAGATGCCCGGAGTGCACGGAACTATGTTCACAGGAAAGCCCTGTTTTCAAGAACATGGGCAATGAGCACTGGGTCGCCTGCCACCTGAGATAATGAATAGTTCCGCCACTAAGACACGAAGGCTCAAAAAGGTATTAACATCGGAGCATTTTAAAATTATCACTATAATTTGCTTAATAAACCATTCAACCAGTACACTATTCAACGAGGTCTGTACTCACCATCTCTATTTCATTTGACAGCCAGGCTGCATTTCTCTATATTCAGATCCTTGTTCAATCCGAAAAATATAAAGGTGTCTGTTTTT
>JBAVYC010001020.1:0-1508 GCA_049698595.1 Desulfobacterales bacterium
CATGGCCTGAGCTACCAGCATTCGGTCAAAAGGATCCCGATGATGAAAAGGCAAATTAATCAGTTTAACACAGTGCGTCATTTCAATTGATAGCCACTGGATGGCGTTGATTTTCATTTCATCTTCAATCGTTTTTAACCAACCACTCTTTAGGGAAAGCTTGCCCAGGCTCATTTTTATACAGATCTCCCATAGACTGGCCGCACTGAAAAACAAAATGTTACCTGGGTTCAAGAAGGTTTTTTGGGCGGTTTCGCTGAGTCGATCGTCGCCGCTGATCAACCAGAGAAAAGCATGGGTGTCCAGCAGCACCTTCATTCCATGTAGTCCTTGAAATCATCGAGGGGTCCATCGAAGTCATCGGCCATGGATACGATCAGCCCCTTTGCGTTGCCGATTTTTCTATGGCTTCGGGCATCCGGCAACACCTCAAGACGGACAATGGGCTTGTTACCGCGGGCAATGATGACTTGCTTTCCGTTTACAGCAGCCTGGATCAACTTAGACAACTGGGTTTTGGCCTCATGAATATTTACCTGAAGCGTATCCATATTAACCTCAATTAATCAAAACGCGTTATATACTTAGCTAATATACTTAGCTAATAGTTATTTGTCAAGAAGCTCGGTAATTTTACTTGAGAAATATTTTATCTTTATTCCAGCAAACACGTATTGTATAATATTTGATTTATAAATAAATGATAGCACCAACCCAATGCACTATGCTGCATGGCTGGCGGGTATTCTCTTTTTAAGCCGGTTCTTCAAGCAGGGCCGTGGAGACCCGGTTGACCAGCGCCCAGATGGCATCGGCTGCCAATACATTTTCTATGGACCGATCAAAAAGAACCGTCAGGCGAGGTTCAAATTCTTCATCCCCCTCCCAGAGCAGATAGTATAAATGAATCCGGGGAAACGGCGACAGCTTGTAGGCTGCATCGGCCATGTCCCGGGCCTCGCCTTCCAGATATTCGGCTGCTCGCCTGAAGCCTTTTAAATCGTGTCCATACCGTTTTAGCAGAGGATCTGTTTTAAGGGCATGGGGCCCCTGGAAAAAGTGGCCTTCCTTAAGGTCTTTGACACCGACAATATCCCTGCCGATGGGATGGATATCGTTGGTGTTGATCAGGTACATGACGGTGACCAATTCAAGCAGCGGGTCGTCTGTGGTTTCCCAGCCAGTTTCGCCCGAGCGTTTCAAACATCGGTTCTCAATGTCCACCATGACGTCCTCCCGCAGAAAGTGAAACAGCAACCGGCCGGACGAATTCGGGTTAAAAAGCGTTAGATTGCAAAGGGTGGTGATATCTTTCCCCTGCAACTGGTTCCAGTAGTCCGCCGACACATTGACCCGGGATCCATCGGGTGCATAAGTCGACGATTTCTCTTTCAAATGTCGCTGCTGCATGTTTAAAAAAACCCCTGTATGAAACTGCACCAAGTTAAAAGCGAACCGCAGAACCGCAGAATAACGAATATTGAATGTCGAAGGGTGGGTTCGCTTCG
>JBAVYC010001021.1:0-2760 GCA_049698595.1 Desulfobacterales bacterium
GCCGGTCCGGCATAATAAATAATATGATTTTTGAAATAATCGGGAAGGGGATCGCCGCCGTCCAGTCGCTGCTTTAACTTGGCATGGGCGATATCGCGGGCGACCACAATTTTACCCGTCAACAACAGCGGGGTGGCCACCGGATATTGACCAAGCTGTTCTCGAATCTGTGCCATCGGCCGGTTCAAATCCACCCCTACCGCGTCTTGAACGGCAATTTCGACTTCCGGCAAATATTTGGCCGGATCGGTTTCCAGTTTCTCTAAAAAAAAGCCCTTACGGGTAATTTTGGCCTTGATATTGCGGTCGGCGCTGCAGCTGACCCCCAATCCAATCGGACACGAGGCGCCGTGGCGCGGCAAACGAATGACGCGGGTGTCCAGACAAAAATATTTACCGCCGAATTGGGCACCAATGCCAAGTTCACGGGATATTCCTAGGATTTCTTCCTCAAGCTGCAGATCCCGGAAGGCATGTCCGGATTCACTGCCCTGGGTCGGCAGATCATCCAGATATTTGGCCGTCGCCAATTTTACGGTTTTAAGATTGAATTCGGCGGAAGTTCCACCGATTACAAAAGCCAGATGATAGGGTGGGCAGGCGGCTGTACCCAGAGTTTTCATTTTTTCTTTCATAAATGCCGTCAATTTCTCCGGTGTCAAGACGGCTTTGGTTTCCTGGTACAAATAAGTCTTATTGGCGGAACCGCCACCTTTGGCAATAAACAAAAACCGGTATTCATCGCCCCCAACGGCATAAAGTTCAATCTGGGCCGGCAGATTGTTGCCGGAATTCTTCTCCGCATACATGCTCAGCGGAGCATTCTGGGAATATCGCAGATTGCCCTTTGTATAGGCATTATAGATTCCCCTTGATAGGGATTCTGCATCCGAAAAATCGGTCCACACCCGTTGGCCTTTTTTGCCGATGACGATGGCCGTTCCGGTGTCCTGACACATCGGGAAAACACCCTCAGCTGATATCACGGCGTTTTTAAGCAATTCCAGGGCCACATAGCGATCGTTGGCAGAACTGTCCGGATCATCAAAAATACCGGCAAGCTGTTTCAGATGAGAAGGCCGTAGCAGGTGGGACACATCTTTAAATGCCTGCTCGGCCAGAGACGTCAACCCCGGGGATGATATTTTCAGCACCTCCCGGCCGTCAAAGGTGGCGGTGGATATATGCGTTTCCGTCAATAATCGGTATTCGGTGGTATCCTGCCCGGCAGGCAACACATCCTGGTAAATGAAGTTGGTCATAAATGCCGTCTCAAATGCTGAAAATCCTTTTCTTGAATCGGTTAAACTATCAATCGTACATATAAGTGTCAAGGAATTTAGACAATTTCAGGATATGGGTCTATTCATGGGAGGGCAATTTGATGCGAATGATGGACCCTACAGCTTTTTCAGACGTTACTTCGATGATGCCCTGATGCTGATCCACAATCCTTTTGGTCATCATCAGACCGATGCCGGTGCCGCGGGTTCCTTTGGTGCTAAAAAAGCTCTGAAAAATCTTATCCTGGACATCCTTGGTCATGCCGCCGCCGGTATCAATCACTTGATATTCCACAGCCCATTTTTCCGGCTTTTTGGTTCTGACCGTCACGGTTTTGCCGGGGGCATCATCTTCCCCGCAGGCATCTATGGCATTGGTCACAAGATTTAACAGGCAGCGGTGAATGCCTTCCAGATCAAAATGAATGGGTGCCAGTTGATCGCTAAGTTCCGCCTTCAGTTCTATGCCCTCCGCTACAGCCCTTGATTCCATCAGCTGAACTACTTCTACGACAGGCGCATTGGCATCGCCCACTCTAAACTGAACATCCGCATATTTACCGTAATTCAGCAAATCCAGGGAAAGGTCCTTGATTTTCTCGACATTGCCCTCAACCATCTTCCAGCCTTCGTGAAGATATTGTTTATTATCGAGCTCAATTCCCTTTCCCAGCACAAAGATGCTGCCCTTCAAACCGTTGGCAATGCTCTTGATGGCGTGGGATAATTCGCTAACCGTTTGTCCGACAGCCGCCATCCGTTCCGCTTCAATCAGCTTTTGCGCCTTTTCCGCCACCAGTCTTTCCAGATTTTCGGTGTATTCCCTGAGCTGGCGGCGCATGGATATCCTTTCCCGCGCCCTTTTCAAGGCGATCTCAAGTACTTCATCATTAATCGGTTTGGTAACAAAATCGGTGGCGTCATTTTTGAGGCTTTTGATAGCCAGCCCCATATCCCCGTGCCCGGTGAACATGATGACTTCGGTATCCGGATTTTTCTTCTTGATCCGTCGCAGCAGTTCGATACCGTCCATATCCGGCATTTTAATATCCGTCAGCACGATGGGCGGCGCAACCGCTTCAAAAAGCCGCAATGCTTCCTTCGCGTTTTCGGCGGTGTGCACATCATATCCACTGTCTTGCAGCGAAATTCCCAAAACTTTACGGATTCCGGCTTCATCATCGACCAGTAGAATGGTGTTGTCCATGATTCTGCCCCATGGTGCTAAGTTGTATTTAAAGATGAACGTCGAACATCGAACGTCCAACGTTGAACATCGAATAATGAGGTCGCTAGGCTCCGCAATTTAATTCCATTTGCTTTGAGCTTCCAGCTTCCTTTTAAATCATTCCGCATTCCCCATTGCGAATTCAATTCCCTCTGCCCTACGCCCTATGCCTTTTGCCCTTTGCCCTACGCCCTTTGCTCTCTGCCCTCTGCCCTTTGCCCTCTGCCCTCTGCCCTACGCCCTTTGCTC